>NZ_ALVC01000549.1:0-3831 GCF_000293195.2 Sphingomonas sp. LH128 | reverse complement strand
TTGGTGGACACATCCTTCATGCCCCGTCACTCAACCGTACAGGTGCGCCGAATTTCGCGCTTACGCTTGACTGATGCGTTCGTGAAATGTTCTAACGCTTTCATAGGTCTCACCGAAGGAGGACAACCTATGAAGATGAAGGACGTACTGGAGGGGTACAATTACGATCTGCCACTGAGCGACGCGATGAACGATGTCGAACTTCGACCTGTTCGCCGGCTGCTGGCGGGAGCCCTTATGGGTGAGAGCCTGGATGCCGGGTATTTCGCGACCCGCGAAATGGCAGATGCCTATTACGACCTGTGGAACGACGTGCGAAAGGGCGTGCGCTATGGCGAGGGCTATGTGGCCTTTGAGGAAATCCTCAAGGACAAGAGCCCGCTTCAGATGAAGCTGTGGTATCTGACCTGCAAACGGGATCTGAAGGAAACCGTGAAGGATATGCGCTGGCTCGCGATCCTGGCGAACCGTCGCGCCTACATGGCTCGGGCCGTTCGGGAATCGGGGGCGGAAGTGCTGCATGTTGCGGCACGCAATCTGGTCGTCGGCAAGACGCCTGCCGAACTGGTGGCGGATCAGAAGGTCTGGAATTGAGCGCTCAGGCTACGAGCGCAAGGATGCTTTCGGGCTCGCTCGGCTGATGCCGCGAGACGCGGAAGGGTCGCAAGGGGTTGTCGGTGCGCACGATGAACTGGTCGGCGCCAGTGGTGTCGCGAAGCTGACAGGCGACGGCATAGCATTTCTCGAACGAGGTGAGATGGCGGCGGCGGGCTGAAAGAAACGAGATAATCATAGGTTTGTCCTTCGGGTGATGTGCGCGGATGCGGAGAAACGAGCCATGCAGGCTCGTTCATGTTAAATTGACCTGTTGCGAGGTATTGTGGTTGCAGCCGGAGTCGATGCTTAGGCGTAGCTTCGGTCGATCCACGGTAATGCATGGGTCTCTTTCGATCGACGGGGGCGGGACCGCTGCTACGGTTTCGGCCCCGTTATCGCTAGGAAACGGCGCGCAATTTCTGGCGTACTTATACGTCCGACCTCAGCGTTTCCGCTTCGGGCGCGGCGATGTGATTTCCTCGAGCACTTCGGCGAAGGTGTCGGCTCGGATGAGGCGCTCGAACTGGAACCCTGCGCGGTCCTCATGGGACCAAACGAGATGCCCTTCTATCATGCCAATAACGGGCAACCGCAGTTGCAGGCGCTCTCCGCGCTCGATCGCAGGGGCTCCCCGCACCATGAAACCCTGCTGTGAGATGTTCACGAGGTGGAGGGCGATATCACCCAGGGAGCGATGTTCACCCACAGTCGTGTGGTCGATCGTCTGACGGGCGGCAGCTCGCATTTCGATCACGTTGAGACGCGGCCCATATTTCACGGCGATTGCTCCTCGGCATCCTCATCGAGGCAGGACGGGCACCTATGCCGAAAAGTGCAGTCCTTATCGCGGGCGTTGCAGTGCCAGGGCGTGCGTAGTGCTTCGCGCAAAAAGTTGACCAGTCGCTGAAACATACCTTGCATTCGGATAAGCCGGGGTCTGTCCTGAGAGGTACGTACATGACAGTTAATTTTAGGTTAAATCTTGAGGGCCTCGACTGAGAAACTGATTGCGTGGATCAATTTCCTACGCTGAAGCCCTACAAGACGGCGCTTATCGACGGGTCAACGGTGTTGTTAGCTCCGGTTGGGAATTATTTTCCAAAATCATCTAGAACCTTGGCAAGATGTCCTAGGAGTATCCGTTCGGCATCCGCCGGGTCGCGCAGAAAGGCGATAGGAAACAAGCACGGATACCTGAAATCCGGACGGGCATGGTATTCCGACACTTGGCGAATTAGTCGGGATGCGCTGGGTGAGATCAGTTGGACGCCTCGAAAAACCATTGGTTGAACGCGAGAGCGGCGCGAGGGGAGATCATAGCAGCCCTGGCGGCATGATCTGGGGTAGGCTCTTGCTCCGCCGTGCGGATCTATTGGACCGCTCAGCGCCGGATCGGCGTCACGCGGGCGCAGTACGCCCCTCGAGCCAGGCGAGGCGCTGGAAGTTATAGGCCAGATTGGCCATGCCGATTTTGATACGGGCGCGAGCCATGCCGATGGTGCGCACGACGAGGCCCATGCGATGCTTCTGGCCGGCAAAGACGTGCTCGACGGCTGAGCGGACTGCCGACCGCCTCGCGTTGGCGCGGGCGATGCGTTCGGGCATGGCGCGGCGGTGGGGCTTTCGCTGGTGGATGTTGCTGGTGAACATGCCCTTGGCCAAGAAGGCCTCGTTCTTCTTGGAGCGGTACGCGGTGTCGGCCCACACGCCCGAGGCTGTGTTGTCTGGGCTGACCAGTACCGGCAGCCTTGCGCCATCGTGCGCATTGGCGGCGCTTGCATCCCAGGTGCGGATCAGACCATGGGCCCGGTCGATGCCTATATGGTTCTTGTAGCCGAACATGGGGATGGCGAGATCTACCGGCTTGAACGCCTTTGGATCAGCGCCGTCCGTCACCTTGGCTTTGGTGTACTTGACGCTCCAGCGTGCATCGCGGTCCTTCTGCCTGAGCTTGGCTGGCTTGTCCTTCCAACGTTCGGGGATCTTCCCTTCCTTGATCGCCGCCTTCTCGTCTTGAGTGTTGCGCTGCTTGGGCGCTGGCACCACGGTGGCATCGATGATCTGACCGCCCATGGCGAGATAGCCGCGGTCAGTGAGCGCGGCATCAAAGCGGGCGAAGAGCTTGTCGATCGCCTTGGCCTTCACCAGGCGCTCACGGAACAGCCACACCGTCGTTGCATCCGGCACCGTGCCGTCGAGACCGAGGCCAAGGAAGCGCTGGAACGAGAGCCGGTCTTTGATCTGGAACTCCGTGGCCTCGTCTGACAGCGAGTAGAGCGCCTGCAGCACCAGGATCTTGAACATCAACACCGGGTCGAACGGCGGACGTCCGCCCTTGCCGCGAGGACTACGGCGCAGCGCGGCGACCAACGGTCCGCGGAAGACCTCGAAGTCGACCACCCCTACCAATCGCTCCAGCGGATCTCCTGCAGCGCTCAGCGCCTCGTATCGGTCCGAGAGATCGAAGAAACCAGGCTGTCCTGCCATCACTGCCTCCGCTGTCGCGCAAACGCAGTGAATCAGCTCAAGCCGCTAGGCGCCAGCGGTTTTTCGAGCCGTCCAGTTTGGATTCTGGGCACTGCTGGAGGAAAGATCGCTCGGCCCTGTAAAGATCATGGTTGATGAACTGCATCAGGTCCATCTCGTCGAAGCCGTGCTTTTTCAGCAGCGACTTCAGCGATAGCCCCAAGGCGTGACCTACAGAGTGCCAGAAGGGCGCTTCACACTGGCTTGCGTCGACCAATGCGCGCGTTGCGCGGCCGTACTCGAGCGCCATCCGCAGATACCGGATGCCCAAATCTTTCTCGTTGCGGGATTGCTCACGCATTGGCTTCTCCTCAGGGCTGGTGGGATCGCCGCGTGCATCGTCAGGATTGACCGACAACGGGCGACGCCTTAGAACGTATGTCGTTCTAAGTGACTGATATTTAACATAATTCTCATTGTCGTCACCAATCTTTCGAGGCAAGTTGCCATGACGCTGCTATATACGATTCTTATCTTAGATTGATGTAGAGATTTGATGTCGGTATCGGTGGTTGCGAGCCCCCGCAACCAGACAAGGCTATAGCACACCGTCTCAGGGCAACCCGAGGCGGTTTTTTTGTGCCTGTTTTCTGTATCTTACGGGAGGATTTGGCGCTCCATATTGCACCACTCTGTTCCTTTCTGCGTAAGCGCCGACGGAAGGCGGCGTTGACGTAGGGTTATTTGGGTTTCCGCGGGCGCGGCGCC
>NZ_ALVC01000548.1:0-2664 GCF_000293195.2 Sphingomonas sp. LH128 | reverse complement strand
GGGGCAGCCTCGCGGAACGTTTCAGGCGCCGCGCTGCGGCCTTTGAAGCAAAGGCGCGCGCTCTGGCCTGATTGCGCAGGTCTCATTGCATGCACTGCCCATTCTCATCGCCGGGGAGTTCGCCTCGGCTTGGCTGGAAGTGCTTAATGAACCTCAGCGGTACCGGTTCGCTGATCGAGATTTATGAGGACACGCCGCGGTGCAGGGCACCGCCACAGGTCATGCGCCCGTCGCGATGGCAATGAAGGCATCCACACCGTAGAGATGTGCATCGATTTATCGGGAACAAGCTTATGTGCAACCGCGCCCGCCTGAAAGGTGAGATCGAGACGATCTGGGGGTCGATCGCCGAACTTTTCAGCGAGCGCCCACGCGACAATCGCTTCGATCCCCAGGAACTGCGCCCCAAAAGCCGGTCCTACGTCATACGCGAACAAGGCGGTGTGCGAGGTTGGGATGTCATGACCTGGGATGTTCTGGGCGGCAAGGCGGCCTGGCCGATGACCAACGTGCGCAACCTGGCGATGCCGCAATGGCGGCGGCTCGCCGAGCGTCCGGAGAACCGATGCGTGGTGCCGCTCACCGAGTTCTGCGAGTTCACGCCGGACAAGCATGATCTTGGCGATGGCAAGCCGCCATTGAAGGGCGAGATGTGGTTTTCGGTGGTAGACCAGCCGGTGTTCGCGGTCGCCGGGTTCTGGCAGCCAACCGAAGGCGGCAACGCCTTTGCCATGGTCACGTGTGATGCCAATTCGCTCGTCAGCCCGATTCATCCCAAGGCGATGGTGACGATCCTTGAAGCCTCGAACGTCGATGTATGGCTGAGCGGTTCCTACGACGAAATCTGCTCGCTCCAGCGACCGTTCGATCCCGCGCGAATGGCCGTGCGGGGGCCGGTGTTCCCGACTCGCACGGCCGAGCGCTGATCTGAACCGCGCCAAGATTATCGCAGGCTTACGATCATAACAGTCGAGCAGGCCCAGCCTGAGCTTCTCGAGGTTGAAAATCAGCGGCTAAACGGCCGGGATAGATCGACATCAATAGGCGGAAATGGGACATTCGCGACGGTCGGGATCGGAGCTTCGAATTGAGAAAATCGGACATTCGTTGGTGGCGATCGCACCCCTCTTCATTGCTCAGGCCAGGGTCTCACACAATAGCGCTCGAACATCCTGGCATCCATATCTAAAGCTTCCCGACTACAACGAGGATCGGCCGCTTGGTGCAATCGGCAACAAGCCCCGATCACGTTGATGAACCCCAGTGACGTACCCCGCCCGTCACCGTGACAATGGCCGGGAAACTCTAACTCAAAGCGATCCAGGTTTCCGGGATCAGATCACGTGCATGATAGATTGCAGGTCTGAAAGATCGATGAAACGCCGGTTGATGAATGAACAGATTAGAGCAATGACCAAAAGATGAAAAACTCGGTCAATCCAAATCGTGCTCCAGCCTCTGCTAAGGGAGATGCCACTCGAAACCAGATTCTGGATGCCTGCGAAATCCTGTTTGCTCGCAACGGCTATCTGGGCACATCGTTGCGAGATATCGCCTCGGAGGCCGGTGTACGAATAGGAGTGCTACATTATCATTACGGCAATAAGCATCTAATTCTCGAAGCAGCGCTGGACCGAAAGCTTGGGCTACTGCGGGAAACGATAGCTGCTAGTTTCACTGATGCAGAAGAGGGAGCCGAATGTGTCGAACTGGAGGAGATCGTCTCTTCGTTCATCCTTCCATTTATGCAGGCTGCCGCATCGGTAGATAGTCCGCTGCGCAATTACATAGTCATGACATCGCATTTGATGAGCGCATACCGCATGCCGGAATTGCGTCCGATTCTGGCTAAGCTCGGCGTAATCTCAGAGATGCTCACGGATCGAATTCACCGTCATCGGCCGGGTATTTCCGAGAGAAACCTCCTTGCAGGAGTTTATCTTATAGAGGCCGCTCTAATATTCATGGTGCAAGATCCTGGATTTCTGGACGATTTGAGTGATAACCATTATTCTGTAGACCGCCTCGAAGAGATGGCGGCGCCAGCGCTTTGTTTCTTTACAGGTGGATTGGAGTGTCTGGAAAGGCTTGAGGTATGAACTGATGAGATGCACCGGCCTTTGGTCAAGTGCGCCCCACATTGGAAAGTTCCGTCCTCGAAGACCCATCATGCGGCAGCCTATGCTGGCCGCATCAGTTCAGTATGCGCCTGAAGCTGGAGGCCCCCATCTCGATAACTTATCGCAATGATGTTCAGATTTTTCCGATTTCCGGTGTTGCTGACATTCAAGTTGCGCAAATTGGCTATTGGCGAAGGCGGTCTACGGCTCAGACGGTGAGGGATAGGCTGTAGAATTCCGCACTGACACGTTCCCATAGAGTCCGATGGCGACGTCGGATGATGAGCCTGACAGATATACTAGGTTGGTCGAATGACCAGTTTTGTTATTCTGCATCCAGATCAACAAAAATGGTCCGCTAAAGACGGGCGATGGGCTTCGATGAAAGCGACCGACAAGATTGGTGCCACCTGATAAAAAGGGTGAGCAGTTCAGGCGGTCAGGCTTCCTCGAGAAGGATGGCAGATGGGAAGGCAAGACATCGACGCGCTGATGATTGATGGGCGCAACGCCGACAATCTTCGCGGCGACCCGATCACCGGCG
>NZ_ALVC01000547.1:0-1481 GCF_000293195.2 Sphingomonas sp. LH128 | reverse complement strand
CGCAGATGACATAGCGGGGCTCGCCGGTCCCGGCGTCGACGCATTCTATCAGCGCAAGGTCGCCGCTTTCCGCTGCACGAAGCAGGGTCTGGAAGTTGGCGTGGGCGTAATCGGGGATCATCGCGCGCCTCCCTCAGCCAGCCACCTGCTGGTGCTCATCCATTCGATCGTGCGACCTGTGGCGAGGTCGAGCAGATGGGCGCCGCCGGAGAAACCGTCGACGACAGGTTCCGAGGCGACGCCGGCCCACTGAAAGCCCCAGGTGCCGGTGAGTCCGAACGTCTCCGCGCAGCGGGTGACGAAGGTGATGAGCAATTGCGGATCGGCGGTTCCGGGGTCGCGAAGCCAGAGTCGCGTCGCGCCATGCTCGGGCGTCAGCGAGAGGAGGAATGGCTCGGCGGGCGGGTCCTCGCGAGCGTTCTCATCCATCAAAGCGGTGTAGAGGTCGAAGGCCCGCGCGACATTGGCGACCGAGCCGACGTCGAGCAGGCAGGAGAAGCGGGTGAGAAAATCGGGCATGTCGGGCTCCTGAAACGAAAAGAGCCCGGCGCTGGGCCGGGCTCGTGTGGATCGGGATCGTGGCTGGAAGGGCTAGTAGCCGAATTGCCAGGACGGCCAGGACTGGCCGTCGTCAGCGGCCGCCACGGCTTGGGCGAGATATTCGGGATCGCCCTCGACCACGGTGGGGTCGCGGACAGGGGTCTCGTCGATGACGGTCACCCGGGAAACGAGGCCATCCTCGATCTCGACGTGGACCGGCACGAGATACTGGAAGACGACGCGCCGGATCGGCGCGGGGCTGGATTGCACCATGCGAACGCTCCTTCGATTGGGGGGAAAGGTGCGGAGCGGCCGAAGCCGCTCCGCGAACTGCTCATTCGGCCGCGACGAGGTGACGTTCGTCATCCTCGCCATCGGGTGGCGTCTCCGATTCTTCGTCGGCGCTGAGGAAGTCGGGCAGCTCGGCCCCCTCGGTTTCGCCGCCTCCGTCCGCGTCCGCTGCGGGATCGCCGTCAACGCCGGCCAGCCGAAGCGGCTCGGGCAGCCAACCGCTATCGGCCAGGAGACGCTCGGCCTCCTTGGCCATGTCGCCCTTTTTCAGATGACCGATCAGCTCGGCTGCCCGTTCGCCGGCGCCTTCGCGGACGGCTTCGAGGATGCGCGGCTTGGTGACACGGTTGAGGTAGTTGCCGAAGGTAGGGCGCCAGCCGGCTTCGACGATGTCGAGCCCGGTCGCCCGCGTCAGCCGGTCGGCCTGCGCAAGCCTCATGTCGAGCGTGTGCTGCGACACGCCGCCCGCGCTGTGCGGGTTCGGCCGCTCGTAGAGAGCGTTCACGCCATAACTGACGCAATGCGCCAGCAGAGCCATACGGCTGGCATCGTCGAGACCGGCAAGCCAGTCCCAAAGGGCGTCGTCGTCCTTCGGGATGTCGGCCGCCCAGGCGTCGCGACGCTCCTGTACGGCGCGCGCGGAGGGGCTG
>NZ_ALVC01000546.1:0-8175 GCF_000293195.2 Sphingomonas sp. LH128 | reverse complement strand
CGAACTCAAGGCCGAGGGCGACTGGGAAATCCTCCAGAAGTACTCGGGCTTCGAATTCGACGACATCAACCCGAAGACCGCCAACCGCACCGAGTACGAGAACATCCTCTATCTCGAGCGCCCGGGCTGCAACCTGTGCATGGGCAACCAGGAGAAGGCATCGAAGGGCGACACCGTCCTCGCCACCTCGACCCGTCTGTTCCAGGGCCGCGTCGTCGAGGACACCGCGAACAAGAAGGGCGAATCGCTGCTCGCCTCGACCCCGGTGGTCGTGCTCTCGACCATCCTCGGCCGCACGCCGAGCGCGGACGAGTACAAGGCGGCCGTCGAAGGGATCGACCTGACCAAGTTCGCTCCGGCCCAGACGGCGGCTTGATCGGCGTAGTGTCGAAGGTCCGGCTGACCAAGCCGGACCGGACGCATTGGTTATGAAAATGGCGGCGCATGCACCTCGCATGCGCCGCCATTTTTTTGTGCCGTAATCGTAGGGACAGTTGGCTCCGAAACGTCGAGTGCTGATCGAGACAGTCATTCCCGCGAAGGCGGGAACCCATCTCCTGCCCTCGCGGGTGGGACCGTCATCAGCTGGGTCCCCGCCTTCGCGGGGATGACGAACATGGTAGCTTGTGATGGCATCGGATGGACTCACCCCTCGTCATTGCGAGCGTAGCGAAGCAATCCAGGGCGGCGCTGAACAGCTCTGGATTGCTTCGCTGCGCTCGCAATGACGATCTGGGGTTACACCCTAGGCTGCGTCGATCTCCGCGATGATCCGGCCCGCTTCGGCGAAAGCGGTGTTGGCGGCGGGCACGCCAGCATAGATCGCGGTCTGCATCAGCACTTCCTTCAGCTCCTCGCGGGTGAAGCCGTCCTGCTGCAGTCCGGAGCGGACGTGGAGCGCGAACTCTTCCCAGCGGCCGAGGCTGGCGGTGATGGCCAGCACGATCAGGCGGCGGGTGCGGTCGTCGAGGCCGGGGCGGCTCCAGATCTCCTGCCAGGCGATGCGGGTGATCATCGCCTGGAACTCGGCGTTGAACGGGGTGCGCGCGGCCAGCGAGCGGTCCACCCATGCGTCGCCGAGCACGCGGCGGCGGTTGAGCAGGCCCGCCTCGAACAGGGTCTGGGCTGCGGCATCGGTCTCCGCGCGGTCGGTCAGGAAGCGGATGAGCGCGCCGCCCAGCGCGGCCGGGCTCTCGATCGGCGGGAGGTGCGAGGAATCCAGATGTACCACCTCGGCACCGGGGATCGCGCGCGCCAGATGCTCGCCGTGGCCGGTGAAGGGGGTCGAGGTGTCCCGGTCGCCCCCGACGATCAGCGTCGGCACGGCGATGGCGGGCAGTCGCTCAGCCAGCGCCATGTCGCGGATCGCCGCGCCGCAGCCTGCATAGCCCGCGTCCGCCATGGCGACGAGGTTCGCGCGCAGGCCCTGCGCAACCGCGGGATGGCTGCGCACGAAGCCGGGCGAGAGGAAGCGCCCCATCGCGAGTTCGGCGATGGCCTGCGTGCCCTGCGCGCGCACCGTCTCCACCCGGGTGTTCCACGAGGCCACGTCCATGTGCGCCGAGGTGCACACGAGCGCCAGCGCCTCCACGCGGTCCGGGGCGTCGAGCGCCATCTGCATGGCGATCATCCCGCCCAGCGAGACACCGGCGATGGCCGCGCGCGCGATGCCCGCCGCGTCCATCACCGCGGCGACGTCGGCCGCCAGCCCGGCCAGCGTATAGTCGCCATCGGGCGCGTCCGAGGCGCCGTGGCCCCGGGTGTCGATGCGCAGCACGCGAAAATGCGGGAGCAGCGCGGGCAGCGCGGTGTCCCACAGGCCCATGTCGGTGCCGATGGAATTGAGCAGCACCAGCGCGGGGGCGTCGGTCCGGCCGTCCAGCTTCCAGTAGAGCCGGAGCCCGTCATGCGTTGCGAAGGGCACGTCTATCCTTTCCGTTCGATATTCAGCAGCGCGGCGGTGATGCCTGCGCTCTCGCCGATGTCGCGGCCGGGTCCGGCCGCGTCGAGGTTGCGGGCGATGGCGCCTGCGTCGATTTCCAGCCCCTCGGCGACCACGGCCAGCGCATCGAGGCTGCCCGAGGCGAGGCAGAACAGTTCGGCGAGGGCGGGCGCTTCGGCCTGCCATCCGCCGAGGCCGCGCTCTTCCTCCTGCGGCAAGCCGCCCAGCACGCCGGCGACGAGGCCGGGCGCACGGGTGGCGGCGGCAAGGGCGACCTGGCAGCCGGTGGGGTTGCGCTTGTGGGCCATGGCGGAGGAGCCGCCGCGTCCGGGGATGGCGGGCTCGCGCGCTTCGCCCACGCCGTTCTGGGCGAGCAGGGCAACGTCGCGCGCCATCTTGCCCGCCGCGCCGATCAGGATGCCGAGCGAAGCGGCGATCGCGGCCACCCCGCCGCGCCGACCGTGCCACGGCGGCGACGGCCTCAGGCCAAGGTCTGCGGCCATGCGGCGCGCGACCGCTTCGCCCTTGCCGTCCATACCGGCGCGGGTTCCGGCGGCTCCGCCCAGCTGCACGCAGGCATGCGCGGCGATCTCGGCGGAAAGGCGCGCGGCGGCCTCGACGATCCCGGCGCGCCAGTGGGCGATGCGCAGGCCGAAGCCGATCGGCAGCGCGTCCTGCAGCAAGGTGCGGCCGATCGCCGGGCGCTCCGCTTCGGCCTGCGCCAGCGCGGCCAGCGCGGCATCGATGCGGGCGGTGTCGGCCTGCAGCAGCGCATGCGCGGCCACGGCCTGCCGCATCATCACGGTATCGGCGACATCCTGACTGGTCGCGCCCTTGTGCGCCAGCGGGGCCACCTCAGGGGGGAGCGCCGCGCGCAGGCGCGCCACCAGCGGGATCGCGAGGGTGCCGGCCAACGCCGCCTCCTCGGCCAGCGCCGCCGGGTCGATCTCCAGCGCGGCGCAGGCCGCCGCGATGGCCTGCGCGGCCCCGGCAGGGATCACGCCTTCGACCGCCTGCGCCGTCGCCAAAGCGCTTTCGAAGGCGAGGGCATGGGCGATAACCGCCGCGTCGTCATGGACGGCGAGCATCGATGCCGTGGCGGCGGCGCGCTGGGCGATGAGGCGGCTCACAGGTCGAAGAACACCGTTTCCCGCTCGCCCTGAATGACGATGTCGAACCACCACGTCCCGTCCTCGCGGCGGCGGGCGATCAGGGTGTCGCGGCGCTCCTCGGGGACCTGAGCGAGCACCGGGTCGGTCTCGTTGCCCTCCGCGCCTTCGAAATAGAGGCGGGTGGGCAGGCGTTTGAGCACCCCGCGCCCGAACACCGAAACCGCGATGTGCGGCGCCTGCAGCGTGTTGCCCGGTCCCGGAACGCGGCCGGGCATTACGGTGCGGAAGCGATAGACGCCGCTCTCGTCGGTCGATGCGCGGCCGAACCCGGTGAAGTTCGGGTCGATCGCCAGGTCTTCGCGCGGGTCGTCGGCACTGCGATAGCGACCGGCGGCGTTGGCCTGCCAGATCTCGATCATCGCGTCACTGACCGGATCGCCGTTGCCGTCGTAGACGCAGCCCGCCAGCGCGATCACCTCGCCCTCGGGCGCGTCCTTGGGCGCGCTGACGCCCAGGATATAGTGCGCCTCGGGGAACAACTCGGGCCGCGCGCCCATCTCGGACGCGCCGACGAGGTCCGCGCCGCCCTTCCACGGCAAACCGTAGTGGAAGAAGGGACCGACCGTCTGCGAGGGGGTCTGGCCGAACAGCGCGGGATCGAGGTTGTCGCTACGGGGAGCGGCGTTGCGGGTTTCGAGATCAGTGGTCATGGTGGTCATCCTCGAACGGGGTCTGGTCGCGGCCCTTGAGCACCACGTCGAACAGGTAGCCGAGCGCCCAGTTAGGCACCGTCGTCGCGATGTCGAAACGGCAGACCATGCGATTACGGTAGGGCATCGGCACGGCGTTGGCGATCGGGTCGATCTCGATCAGCGGATCGTCGGGGAAATAGAGCTGCGTCACGAGCCGCGTCGAGAAGGCCGGGCCAAGCAGCGAGAGATGGATGTGCGCCGGGCGCCATGCATTCTTGTGGTTGCCCCAGGGATAGGCGCCGGGACGGATCGTGGTGTAGCTGTAGCGGCCCTGATCGTCGGTGATCACGCGGCCCGCGCCGGTGAAGTTGGGGTCCAGCGGCGCGTCCCAGTTGTCCTTGCCGTGGATGTAGCGCCCGGCGGCATTGGCCTGCCAGATCTCCATCACGGTATTGGGCACCGGCCGCCCCCGATCGTCGAGCACGCGGCCCGAGACAACGATGCGCTGGCCTTGCGGCGGCGCCTCGTGCTGGGCGGTGAGGTCGGCCATCGCGCCGCCCATCAGCTGGTCCCAGCAGCCGGTCGGGCCGGTCGTCTCGGTCAGCGTCTGCTGCAGGGGAAGCGGCGCGAGCGACGGGCTGCGCAGGCCCGTCGAGCGGTAATCCGGGACGAGCGATGGCGGCGATCCAGCATCCTCAAGGGCATAGGGCAGAACTTCAGTCACGGGTCATGGCTCCGGAACGGGGTTGATTGGAAGGGGCTGTCATCAGGCGGTGCCCATCGGCAGCCCGACGTAGTTCTCCGCCAGCGTGCGCTGGGCGGCGCGCGAGCCGCGGATATAGTCGAGTTCGGCGGCCTGGATGCGGCGGGCGAAGCCGTCCATTTCCGGGAAGCGGTGGGTTATCGAGGTGAACCACCAGGAGAACCGCTCCGCCTTCCACACCCGGGCGAGGGCGCGGGTGGAGTAGCCGTCGAGCCCGGCCTGGCTGCCGCCGCGATAGTGCTCGACGAGCGCTTCACCCAGGAACATGACGTCGGAAACCGCGAGGTTCATACCCTTGGCCCCGGTCGGCGGGACGATGTGCGCGGCGTCCCCGGCAAGGAACAGGCGGCCCCAGCGCATCGGCTCCGACACGAAGGAGCGCAGCGGCGCGATCGACTTCTCGAAGCTGGCTCCGCGCGTCACGCGCGACGCCGCCTCGGGGCCGATGCGCAGGCACAGTTCGTCCCAGAAGCGTTCGTCGGGCCAGTCTTCGATGCTCTCGTCCAGCCCGCACTGGATGTAGTAGCGGCTGCGCGTGGCCGAGCGCATCGAGGCGAGGGCGAAGCCGCGTTCGTGGTTGGCGTAGATCAGTTCGTGGTCGGCGGGTGGCACGTCGGCAAGGATACCGAGCCAGCCGAAGGGATAGACCCGCTCGAAGGTACGCAGGACATCGGCGGGGATGCTGGCGCGGCTGACGCCGTGGTAGCCATCGCACCCGGCCACGAAGTCGCAGCGCAACTCGTGCGCCTCGCCGTCCTTGTGCCAGCGGACCACGGGGGCATCCGTGTCGAGGCCCTCCAGCGTGACGTCTTCGGCGTTCCATTCGATCCGCAGGCCGCGCGCGGGGGCGGCTTCGAACAGGTCGTGCATGACTTCCTGCTGGCCGTAGACGGTCACCGCGCTGCCGCCGGTCAGTTCGGCCATGTCGATGCGGAACAGCGAACCGTCGAGCGAGATCTGCGTGCCGCCGTGGACGAGGCCCTCGCGATCGAGCCGCTCGCCGAGGCCGAGGCGGTGCATCAGGTCGGTGGTGACCTGTTCGAGCACGCCCGCGCGCACGCGGCCTTCGACGTAGGCCCGGTCCCGCCGCTCGATGACGATGGCGTCGATGCCCTCTGCCGCAAGCAGATGTGCGAGAAACATACCGGCCGGGCCGGCGCCGATGATGGCAACGCTGGTGCGCATGAAAATCCTCTCCTGAGCTGTCAGGGGCTTGTTGACGTGGGCCGCTGCAGCTCCGTGCTGTGCCGCCATCCTACTCCCGCGGGCCCCGATGGACATGGCAGCGCCGACATATTACTTGGATGAAACGACAGCCCGCAAGGTAAGCGCTCTTGAGCAAGCATACGGTCCCTTCCTTCTACCTCTACGGAGAAGCGCCAAGGCTGGTGCACAAGGACTTCGTCCACGTCGAAGCGCTGGTCGACCGGTCACGCCCCAGCGAATGGACGATCCAACCGCACGCGCATTTCGAGCTGAACCACATCTTCGTTCTACTCTCCGGCGGCGGAGCGATGAAGGCGGACGGCGCCCTGCTGCGGATCGAGGCGCCGGGCTTCCTGCTTGTGCCTGCATCGACCGTGCACGGCTTCGAATGGCTGGAGGACAGCGAGGGCTTCGTCGTGACCGTGGGCAGCAGCTACGTCGCCGACCTCAACGCTGCTGACGAAACCCTCGCCGACCTCTTCGCGCGGCCAAGGGCGGTCGGCTTCGCGGCCGGGGAAGTCGAGCACGTGCGCCGGATCGTCGCCGACCTCGTGCGCGAGTTGAACTGGGCTTCGGTGGGGCACCGCGCGGCGGTCAGCGCGGCGATGCTCTCCCTGCTAGTGGTCGCCATCCGCAGCATGGACGCGCCGGCGGCAGCGGGAGCGCGCGCAGGTGTCCACGCCTCGACCGTCGCGCGCCTGCGCGAACGGATCGAGCGGCGGTTCCGCCTGCGCGAGCCGATCTCGAGCCACGCCGCCGCGCTGGGGGTGAGCGAGACCGCCTTGCGTGCTGCCTGCGCCAAAGTGGCGGGACGCTCGCCCGGCGAGATGCTCGACGAGCGGGCCTTGCTGGAGGCGCAGCGGGCGCTGCTCTACACGAACCTGTCCGTATCGGAGATCGGGTTCTCGGTCGGCTTCGCGGATCCGGCTTATTTCAGCCGGTTCTTCCAGCGCAAGCTCGGCCTGTCTCCGCGCGCCTACCGCACGAAATTTGCGTCCCGGGCCGTGGTCCTGCTCGATTGAATCCCGCCTTCGCGGGAATGACGGTGCTACGATCCTCGATTGTCATTGCGCGTGCAGCGATCGAGGAGGGCATTCAGAATTGCAGCCGGAAGAACCCTTTATATTGGTCAGGTCATTTTTCGGCCGAAGGAAAAGCGCCTGATGGCAATCCTGTTGCCGGGCATGGCGTGACGGCTAACGCCCCGGCATTATTCCACGCAAGCTAGTTGTCTGATGTATTGCGTCGATAAGGTAGGGCCAATATGGAAGGGGAGTAAAGCGAGTCAGGGGGCGTTGCTCCGCCCGGCTCTCAAGGGAGAACGTTGTGAAGATCATTTCGGCCAAGGTCATCGTGACCTGCCCTGGTCGCAATTTCGTGACGCTGAAGATCACGACAGATCAGGGCGTGTACGGGATCGGCGACGCCACCATGAACGGGCGCGAAAAGGCCGTCGTCGCCTATCTCGAAGATCACGTGGTTCCGTGTATCATCGGCATGGACCCGCGCCGGATCGAGGACATCTGGCAGTATCTCTATCGCGGTGCCTACTGGCGCCGCGGCCCGGTGACGATGCGCGCGATCGCGGCCGTCGACGTCGCCTTGTGGGACATCAAGGCCAAGATGGCGGGCATGCCGCTCTATCAGCTGCTCGGCGGCCGCAGCCGCGACGGCGTGATGTGCTACGGTCATGCCAACGGCGCCGACATCGCCGAGACGGTCGATGCGGTCGGCCAGTACATCGATCTCGGCTACAAGGCGATCCGCGCGCAGACCGGTGTGCCGGGCATCAAGGATGCCTACGGCGTCGGGCGCGGCAAGCTGTTCTACGAGCCGGCCGACGCCGCGCTTCCGTCGGTCACCGGCTGGGACACGCGCAAGGCGCTGAACTACGTGCCCAAGCTGTTCGAGAAGCTGCGCGAGACGTACGGCTTCGACCATCACCTGCTGCATGACGGTCACCACCGTTACACCCCGCAGGAAGCCGCGAACCTCGGCAAGATGCTGGAGCCGTACCAGCTGTTCTGGCTGGAGGACGTGACCCCGGCCGAGAACCAGGAGGCGTTCAGGCTGATCCGCCAGCATACGGTGACGCCGCTGGCGGTGGGCGAGATCTTCAACACGATCTGGGACGCCAAGGACCTGATCCAGAACCAGTTGATCGACTACATCCGCTGCACGATCGTCAGCGCGGGCGGCGTCACGCACCTGCGCCGCATCGCTGATCTTGCCGCGCTTTACCAGATCCGCACCGGCAGCCACGGCGCGACCGACCTCTCGCCGGTGACGATGGGCACGGCGCTGCACTTCGACACCTGGGTTCCGAACTTCGGCATCCAGGAATACATGCGCCACACCGAGGAAACCGACGCGGTCTTCCCGCACGACTATCGCTTCGCGGCGGGCGAGCTGTTCTGCGGCGAGACCCCCGGCCACGGCGTCGACATCGACGAGGAACTG
>NZ_ALVC01000545.1:0-1045 GCF_000293195.2 Sphingomonas sp. LH128 | reverse complement strand
GGCGGCGGCCCGCCGATGATGTCTCCGCCCGCGCGCAAGTCCGTCATGATCGCGCGGGTGGCGATGGCGCTGCCGATCGAACTGGTGGTGAAAGGCTTGCCGTTGGGAGCAACCACGTTGGCACCCAGCTTGAGGCAGCGGTCCGCGAGGAGGATGTCGGCGGTTATCACCACCGTTGCGGCGTCAGTATTCTCCACGATCCAGTCGTCCGCCGCGTCGAAGGCGTCGCTGACCACCTTGCGGGAGATCAGCGCATTTTGCGGGACGCGGATTGCGCTGTTGCTGACGACGACGACGGGCACCTTGTGGCGGGCGGCGACCTTGTAGGTCTCCTCCTTCACCGGGCAGGCGTCGGCGTCGATCAGGATGCGCATGCAAATCCTCCCTGAGCTTGCTCGGGGAGGGGGACCGCCCGCGCAGCGGGTGGTGGAGGGGGGGACGACCCCTCCGTCAGCCCTGCGGGCTGCCACCTCCCCATTGCTTCGCAACAGGGAGGATTCGGCCCACTCAACCGCACTGCCCGCGGTGGAGCAGCTTGTGATCGGCCAGCACCAGCGCCATCATCGCCTCGACCACCGGCACGCCGCGGATGCCGACGCAGGGGTCGTGGCGGCCCTTGGTGAACATCTCGGTCGCCTCGCCGGAGCGGTTGATGGTCGCTTGCGGGGTGAGGATCGAACTGGTCGGCTTGAACGCCACGCGGCAGGTCACCGGCTGGCCGGTGGAGATGCCGCCCGCGATGCCGCCCGCGTGGTTCGCCAGGAACTCCGGCGCGCCGTCCGGCCCTTCGGCATTCGGGCGCATCGGGTCGGCGTTCTGCTCGCCGGAAAGGCGCGCGGCCGCAAAGCCGTCGCCGATCTCGACGCCCTTGACCGCGTTGATGCCCATCATCGCCGCCGCGAGATCCGCGTCGAGCTTGGCGTAGAGCGGGGCGCCCCAGCCTGCGGGCACGCCGCTGGCATAGCATTCCACCACCGCGCCGACCGACGAGCCGCTCTTGCGCGCGTCATCGACGATCTTCTCCCAGCGCGCCGCAGCGGCGGCG
>NZ_ALVC01000544.1:0-574 GCF_000293195.2 Sphingomonas sp. LH128 | reverse complement strand
AATCTTTGCAACAGAGCCAAAAAGAATATATAAGGCTTTTAAAGCTTTTAAGGTTTAACGGTTGTGGACAACAAGCCAGGGATGTAACGCACTGAGAAGCCCTTAGAGCCTCTCAAAGCAATTTTGAGTGACACAGGAACACTTAACGGCTGACATGGGAATTCCACATGTGGAATTCCACATGTGGAATTCCCATGTCAGCCGTTAAGTGTTCCTGTGTCACTCAAAATTGCTTTGAGAGGCTCTAAGGGCTTCTCAGTGCGTTACATCCCTGGCTTGTTGTCCACAACCGTTAAACCTTAAAAGCTTTAAAAGCCTTATATATTCTTTTTGGCTCTGTTGCAAAGATTGGCGGCAGTCAGAGGTAGGCTGTCGCTCTGCGCCGATCAGGCGGCTGCTGCGAAATGGTGGTTGAGCATGCCCATGGCCTCCGTCAGCGCCGAGGGCCCAATGCCAAAAGCTCTCTCCACAAGGCGCACCTCGCCCCTGATGCCGGGCTGCAGGCACCAGGGGCGAGCCTGTCCTTTGCGCAGGGCTCGCATGACTTCGAATCCCTTGATCGTGGCATAGGCCG
>NZ_ALVC01000543.1:0-3031 GCF_000293195.2 Sphingomonas sp. LH128 | reverse complement strand
CCGCCACATGGCGCACACCAGTCCCTATGCCGACTGGTATGCCGGTCTGAAGGCTGACGATTAAGGCAATCGCGAAAGTCTAGCCACGCGATTACTTGCGGCGCGTTTCCCAGCCTTTCTTTGCGGCGGCTGACCGTTTCTCATGGCTCTGGGACGATCCGCTCTTGCGACCGCCCTTGCGGGACGCGCTGTGGTTCTCGGGCTTGCCTCGCCCCGATCCGGACTTGTTTCCGCCACCTGATTCCTTGTTCACCGTCGCCCACGCACGGCGTTCGGCTTCCTTCTTGCCGACACCGCGGTCCTCATAGCCTTCCTCGATATGTTCGGCCTTGCGCTTCTGCTTGTCCGTGTAGCTCGACTTGTCGCCCTGCGGCATTGCTGCTCTCCTGAACACTGGTCCCCGCATTTTGCGAGAACGACCAACCGGCAGATTTGCTTCCTCGCTTCGTCGCAGATGCCGCCACGGAAACCGGCGGTTCATGACGCCGTTCTTAAAAAGAACAATATGGGAACGTGAGATTGCCATGACCGAACAGCTGCACAATCCCAAGCTCGACGAGCATCCCGGCTCGAAAACCGAAAAGAATCCCGAAGGCTGGGTGTCCAGCGACGATCCGATGACGGGGGCGCAGGGCTCCTATTTGACGACACTGTGCAAGAAGCAGGCTAAGCGCCGCCGCCTGCCGACCTCAGCAAGGCCGAAGCGTCAAAACGCATCGATATGCTCAAGGCGAACCTCGGTTTCGACTGACCCCAAACAATACGATGTTCAGTGAGCGAGCTGGTCGCGGGCGAGACATATGGTCACGACCCGCTCGCCGCCATGCCACGCTTTATCGATCGTCCCGCCGAGTCCACGCAGAGCGGCGCTCATCAGCTCTGTCCCGAAGCCCTCATCGCCATTGTCATAACTGCCACCGTATTCGCGCCAAGCGATAGTGATGGTTGCGTTCGCCACGGTGATATCGACCGTGAGCTGGCCGTCGGAATGGGAAAGAGCGCCATATTTTACGGCGTTGGTGGCGAGTTCGTGCAGAAGCAGCGCTAGTGACGTCGAGGCATTAGCTCCGACGGGCGCGTCGCACCGCGCGATGGTGATCTGACCCTCGTTGCGATAGGGCTCCAGCACCGCCCTGAAGACCTCGCTTAGCGCGGGCTCCTCTTCGCCAGGAAGGCCGAGGACAAGTTGCTGCGCAGCGCCGAGCGCGGTGATCCGGCTGCTCAGGTCATTAGCGAAGTCATTGACATCGTCGGCCCTTCGGCGGCCGACTCTTACAAGCCCTTGCACGATCGACAGCAGGTTCTTGATGCGGTGATGCATCTCTCGAACCAGGAGCCGCTGGTTCTCGGCATGACGCAGCCGTTCGCCGATATCACGCGCGATCGTCGACGCCCCAATGATCTCGCCCGCGGCGTTATGCACCGGCGAGATGGTAACCTCGATATGGACAGGTTCGCCATCCCTGCGCCGGCGTACCGTTTCGAGCCGATCAATGCGTTCGCCGGCCCGCAGTTTGCCAATGATGTCGGCTTCCTCCTGGAGCCGGTCCTCGGGGATGATGAGCGTAATGGGCTGGCCGATCGCCTCTGCGGCGGAAAACCCGAACAACTTTTCGGCTCCCGCATTCCAGCTGGTGATGACGCCGTCGAGCGTTTTGCTGAGGATGGCGTCGCCGGAATTGTCCACCACCGAGGAAAGCCACAAACCGGCGTCGAATTTGGGATCATACATCGTCGAATGCCTCACGTTCCCTCGTTAGCGAACTTGCCAGTGGCCATTTCAAAAAAAACGTGGTGGCTGGCCACATGTGAGGCGCAGCAGTGGGCGTCAAGGACATTATAAATATAGGCGGATGCCATCGACGCCTGTCAGCCTGTTCGTGTCGTGGTCGATTAGCCATCCTTCTTGGCGCTTGTGCGTTGGTGCCGAAGCGGACCTCTCGTGATCGTCCGATCCCTGCCAGTAAACTCTCCGCTCTTGTCGATACTGAAGGATGCGCTGACAGCCTGAGGCTGACCAGCGCGCAAGTTCAAAATGCCTGCGAAGCCGAGGCCTTGATTGAGACCTTTCCCAATGGCGCAATCCTGGGGGGCGATCAGGGCTAAGACAGCAAGGCCACCAACCGTCAGAAGGGCCCGGTAAGCACGAGATTTCTTGATCTGGAGGTGAGGATTTCAATGGACCGAAGCCAGCGCTGGATCGCCGCGCGGCAGACGGGGGGAGGAGCCGGACCTGCCCAAAAAAATCTCTTGAAACCCCATCCTCTCTTCTTAACTTTTTCTCGCCGGACGCTGAAAACCGGGTCTGGTGGACATTGAGAGTGCCGGCTCTCTCCGGCACGTCTCATGCCCGAATTGCTCAATAGGAGGATTTGGAAATGAGAACCACTGCTTTTGACTTTGCACCTTATCGGCGCTCAACCGTGGGCTTCGATCGGCTGTTCAATCTGCTCGAAGCCGGCACCCGCGAAGATGACGGCTATCCGCCCTTCGACATTCTGAGAGAAAGCGATGACAGCTACCGCGTAACGCTGGCGGTGGCTGGCTTCCACCCTGAGGATATCGAGGTGGTGGCCCAACAGAACCTGCTCACCGTCACCGGCAAGCGAGCCGACGACAACGGGCAGGGCGAATATCTGCATCGCGGCATTGCCACACGCGCGTTCGAGCGGCGCTTTCAGCTTGCCGACTTCGTGGAAGCCGGGGACGCCCGTTTCGAGAACGGCCTACTGAGCATCGCGCTCAAGCGAGTCGTGCCCGAGGCAATGAAGCCGCGCAGAATCGAGATCAGCGGCGGCAAGGCTGCCCAGGATCAGATCGAAGCGCCAAGGGATGAGGCCCGCGAAGCGGCCTGATCCATGATTAAAAGGTTTGCCGGCACCGCCCCCGGCGGGCCGGCAGGCCTTCACCCTTCCAGCCAGAAAAGGAGATGACCATCATGGCTTTTCGTGATCTCATTCCCTGGAGCCGGCAGGAAAACCGGCTTCCCGTCCCGGTCAGCGCCGAGCGCGACCGCGACACTAATACCCAC
>NZ_ALVC01000542.1:0-1313 GCF_000293195.2 Sphingomonas sp. LH128 | reverse complement strand
TCTGTTCTCATCCTGATAGTCGCTGACCTCTCACCCAGATCGTCGCGCTATAGTCAGCACCACCGGGATCTTGCGGGCATGCGCGGTGCGGACCAGCTTGCGCGCGAGCTCGGGTCGGTCGAGCGTGTGGGTGAAGAAGAACCGCAGCGCCGCGACGATGCTGTTCATGGTCGGCGCCGGAACGCCGGCGTCCTGCTGCTCGATCTGGAACCGCCGGACATCCTCGGCGGTCGCGGTGTGCGGCGAGCGCCCCAGCCAGGTCGCAAACCGCCCGACGTCGCGCAAGTAGTTGCGCTGCGTCTCGCGTGAAAACCGGCGCATCGTCATGTCGTCGATCAGCCGCTGGCGTAGCGGGCTGATCGCGCCAACCGGAACAAGCTCGTTCATCGTTCGACTCCTCATGTTGAAGGAGCCGATAGGGTCCGCCCGTTACGGGGACTGCTCAATCCAGGCGGGACGTTCTCGTTGTCACGGATAGCTCACCACGGGCACCACTCCCGCGCAGCGGGTCGTCTAATCGCCCCTCGGTCAAGTCCAACGAATTGATCGTTCATAAAGATGCGCCGCGTGTGCCGGGTACAGGGTCGTCTACGCGGTCGACACAAATCTGATCGCCGCAGGATGGGTTCCGTAGTCGAGATCTTCCTATGTTCGTGACGCAATCTGCTCAAAAGGGGCAGTTGCTTCCCGCTTCGCGGAATGATCCCAACCGCGTCCCGGCAGGGACGGCTCGGTACGCCCCGAACGGGGGCTAACTGAGGAAACGATAGATGATGCTGGTTCCGGCGTCCTTCCTCATATTGGTCAGGCCGGAGCAGTGGCTCCGGCATTTGGATCAAACAGCTCACCCGTCTTCAGCATCGAGTGCATGATTACCGCCAGTTTGCGCGCAAGGGCGACAGCGGCCCGCTTAAATCCCAAACGCTCTTTCAGCGCGAGTGCCCATGTTCGCAACGCGCTGGTCTCCGACGACCTGTTCAAAATTACCGAGGCCGCCTCGTACAACAACGTCCGTAGCTTAGCGTCTCCACGACGCGAGATGTGACCTTCATAGTCAACCTCGCCTGACTGATATCGCTTCGGGGTCAGCCCGACCCAGGCGCCCACCGCGCGCGAGTTCTTGAAGTTGATCGAATCCTCCACTGCTGCTGCAAAGGCCGTGGCAGTGACCGTACCCACGCCAGGTACTGAGGTGAGTAGGCGACAGCGTTGATCCGTGCCAGCCATAACAACCAGCTGCTTGGTCAACTCTGCCACGCGAAGCCGAATATCTCCCCAGGCCTTAAGCAGTGGTAGGATGATGCGCGCCAAAT
>NZ_ALVC01000541.1:0-547 GCF_000293195.2 Sphingomonas sp. LH128 | reverse complement strand
GGTCCAGAGACCGCCGAGGTTCGCAATCAAAATAATGCGCAGCAACATCGCCCCGCATTAGGAGAATCCACGTCGCTGCCGCGTTCCTTCACATTATCGCGACCTCGTGATAAGCGATCATCCATCGCAACATGGAGGCCGCCCTCGAGCTGACCGGCGTGGTCGACGGCCTCGAAGGCAATACGCTCAACAGCGGCGCCAAGGCCTCGGCACGCTCGCGCTTCGAATCGACCAAGCAGCGCTTCTTCGGACAGGTGCTCCTGTCGATGAAACTTCCCACCGTGATCGCGGCGGCCGAGCAGCATCTCGCCGAAGGCAAATCGGTGGTCATGCAGCTTGTCACCACGGCCGAGTCCATCCTCGACCGCCGCCTGGGCCAGCTCGCCCCGGACGAGCGCGCCGAACTCGATATCGACCTCAGCCCGCGCGAAGCCATGTAATGTTGAGGTCCAGATTAGACATATTCTTTGCAGTCGACATTTATGTCGAGCATTGCGGCCGGAGGCGTGGGATTGCGTCGATTGGTCATGATTTTACTCCAGATAAT
>NZ_ALVC01000540.1:0-538 GCF_000293195.2 Sphingomonas sp. LH128 | reverse complement strand
GATGGTGTAGGACAAGGGAACCTCCGTCGATCCTCCATGGATCGCCCGTCCCCTTCCCCCTCGTCTCTATGGGTTACGGATCGCCTGGGGGTCAGCGGTAAACGCCGCTTCGGTGGCCAACGGTCAGCACAAGTACGACAAGCCTGCCATCCTCGATTTCGCAGACAATCCGGTAGTCTCCAACGCGGTAGCGCCAACGTCCCGCCAATGGTCCGGTCAATGCCTTTCCAGATGCGCGGGGATCGTCACTGGATGCAACCCGCTCGCGCAGGAAGGTTATGATCCGCTTAGCGGTCTGGCGATCGAGCTTGGAGAGGGATTTTTCGGCGCTGGATGACAGTTCAATCTGCCAGGCCAAGGCGCTTCTCCACGTCGTCGAGGGAACTTGTGGTTTCGCGGCCAGCACGAATGTCCTCGAGCACCTTGTCCGAGAGGTAGATGTCTTCCATGTCCTCAAGGCCGCGTTCGATAATTTCGCGCAGGTAATATGCCTTGGTGCGCCCGGTGGCGCTCGCGAGATGATCGAGGCGCTGCTCTA
>NZ_ALVC01000539.1:0-3756 GCF_000293195.2 Sphingomonas sp. LH128 | reverse complement strand
CGGCCTACTTCAACGGCGGTGACAGCTACGATGCGGGCGATGCCTTCACGATCGCCGGCGACAGCCTTAAAGGCGCGTGGATCGGCGAAGTGAGCATGCTGGCAGGCGGCTATGACTTCACCTGGAAAATCTCGGCACGAAGCGAGCAGTCCAGCTCCGGCACGGACTTTTCGGCGCGCGCGGGGCTGAGCGTGGCGTTCTGAAATCTGCCGCCGCATGATGACCGCTCCCGACATGCACGCTTGGCGCGGGGACACTCCACGCGCCAAGCGTTGCCGCCTGGCCACGCGGGCGGACAGCCTTTTGATCCGGACTGGATCTATTTTCATGCGACAGGCATCGTAGCGCCAGTTACATCGCTGCGATGTCCCTCCTACTGGCGATCGCCGCAGCGTCTGCCTCCGCTTCCGGCATTTGCGTCTCGTCGATCCATGATGGCGATACCATCCGTCTCTGCAGCGGGAAGCGGGTGCGGCTGGCGGGAATCGATGCCCCAGAACTTGATGGCTCTGCGCGCTGCGAGAAGGCGCAGCGCAAGCAGCTGGCGGCTTCCAAAAACCCGCCATGGTGCGACTTCCAGCTTGGGAACGAGAGCCGCGATGCCCTGAAGAACCTGATCGGTCAGGGGTATGTGACGATCGAACGCTTCGGCAAGGATGCCTATGGCCGCACGCTCGCCCACATCTATGTCAATGAGCGTGATGCGGGAAAATATCTGATCACATGGGGGCTTGCCCGGCAGTGGGTCAAGTAGCCGGGACCATTCCGTGGGTCGGCCGGCTCAACGTTTGACCTTCACCGGCTACACCGCGCCAGCAAGATGGCGGCCTGCTGGCAGTTCACCGATCGATCGTGAGAGGGCCCGAACACGGGGCGCTAGCGCCGCTGGCGGGCTTCTCGGGTTGGGGCATGATGAATGCGGCCCACGCTTCCATCAGTGTTCGCCGCATGGCGGTGAGGTCGCTTCGCAGATAAGCTCTCTCGGTTTGCGAAAGCACGCTGTGCGAGAGTATCAATTCGGCGACCATTGCGGGAATGGCAGGCATCTCTTCTGCGGCCCAATCCCGAAAACTTGAACGAAGTCCGTGGACCGTCGCATGGCCCCATCCTTGTGCGAGCATTGAGTTGCGAAGGGCTCCGTTATTGAGCAAAGCACCGCTGCGCCCTGGGAATACCACGTGCGATTTGCCTCTCAGCACTGCGGCCCGGCGCAAGATGACGAGCGCTGCTTCACTTAGCGGTACGCTGCTTGCTCGACGCGATTTCATGATGTGCGCAGGCTTAGACCAAATTTTAGTGTCGAGGTCGATCTGGTCCCAGGTTGCCTGACGCACTTCCCCGCTGCGTGAAGCGGTCAGCGCTGCAAAGGCAAGTGCGAGCCGTCCGGAGCTTTCGGTTCCGCCAAGCAGGTCATGCATGAACAAGGGCACCTGTCGGAATGGGACAGCCGGATGGTGCTGACTTTGTGATTGGCGCGCGAGGCCCCGGCGAACGACCTGTTTTTGCGGGACGTCCTGCGTGCGCAAGCCGGTCGCATGGCAATAGGCCAGCACCTGATTGATGCGGGTGAACACCTTCTTTGCGGTAGACGGTTTGTCTGTCCATACCGGAGCCAGAGTGGCCCGGATCATGGCGTGGTCGATAATGTCGACGCTGTGGCTGCCAAGTGTGGGTATAGCATAGCTGAGCATGGTCGATTTGAAATCGGCCGCATGCTTGGCGGTCCACCCCCTCGAGAGCTCCGCGTGCGCCAGATCGACGGCTTGTGCGAAAGTGGGAATGCGCCGCACCTCGCGGTCGCGCTCGGCCACCGGATCGAGTCCAGCGAGCGTCAGCCGGCGCAGGATTGCGGCTTTGTCGCGAGCCTCGGCAAGGGTGAGCACTTTCCTGCGCAAGATTTCTACCGCATGGACCGGATCATCCTGGCGGCGGCGACCAAGATCGACTGACCCCAGGCCGATATCGCGCCGCCGTCCCTGATGCTGAATGCGCAGCACCCACGAGCGTGCGCGATTTCCATTGACCATAAGGTAGAGGCCGTCGCCATCGCAGTGACGCCCGTTCTTGGCGGCGCGGACGTGAAAAACGGTCAATTTTCCCATCTCGATGTTCCCTTCGTTGCTCCCTCACAAAGCAGCCCTTGCTGAGAACTGCGGGCTGCAGCCGGAAAAGTCGCCGCCGCGAGGGCCTCGGACACTGCACTTCGCCTGGTTATGGACAGTGCAAGCAGCCGCTTGCCGGAGCGGAATGGTGCAAATCCCTGCGAACTCGCCGCCCCATCACGGTTCTCCCAGTAGAAGCCGGGGTATTGTCGCGCAGTGCGCAGAATTCAGCGAGATCCTGTTTGGTGACAGGAGGGGCCATCCCTCACGCGTTCCTGCGACAGGCAAGCGGCCGGCCATAGTAGCGGTTCCGTAAATCAGGCGTGGCGGCACCGCAAATGGAAGCACAATGGCTTTCGCAATTGTAACTTCAGATAGATATGCATTCGCCCCTACGCTGAAGGCCGATGATATCCGGAGGCGGTTTGCAAATGGACAATGACAGCGATTGCGTGGGAATCGCGCAGGTCAATCGTAACCGCTGCTTCGACCCCACGTATTCTGGTTGATTTTTGAGGGGTAGATCTGCGCGAGACGTTGAGGAGCTCGGGCAGTGGTTGAGGAAATTGATGGGGTGCCAAACGTTGGTTTGACGTGTGCGTCGCATAGTGCAAGTTCGCGTTTGACCGTTAGTTTGGAGCCAGTCCGGCGTGGGCACGAGCGATGGCCGGATGATGAGCGCGATCGTATTCTTGCGGAAAGCTTCACTTCCGGAAAAACGGTAGCGCAGGTTTCGCGGGATAACGGCGTCGGCCTTGGCCTGCTGCATTATTGGCGCCGGCAGGCGCGAGCGGCGGGGACCGTTGAAGAACTCCGGCTTGTGCCAGTGACGGTGGTTGGCGAGGAGCAAGCGCAAATGCCGGCCGTCCCGGCATCGCCGCCCAGCATGGAATTGGTGGTGCGCGATGTGACAGTTCGTATTTGCGGCGCCGTCGAGGCGGAGCACTTGCGCACCGTTCTGGCGGCGATCCGGGAATGATCCCGATCGATGGAAGCGTGCGGATCTATGTGGCGACGCAGCCCATCGACTTCAGGGCCGGGATCAACCGGCTGATGGGACTGGTGACACATGTTCTGGGCCACGATGCCTGCGCCGGTGATGTGTTTGTCTTCCGCAATAAGGCTGCTGACAAAATCAAGTTGGTCCGTCATGACGGCTCCGGCGCGGTTATGGCGACAAAATGGCTCGACCATGGGAAGTTTTATTGGCCTGCAGTGCAAGGCGGCACTCTTGCTCTGACCGGAGCTCAATGTGTGGCCCTTCTGTCAGGCCTGGATTGGCACAAACTGCCATTCCAGGCGGCGCGGCGGCCCGCTATTTTTGGCTGAATTCTGCGGTTTTTTGTAGTATAATGAGGGCTGTGTGGTATAGTCACGCATGCCTGCCGAAGCCGATAATCTTCCTGACAATCTCGAGCAGATGGCCGCCCTTGTGCGGGAACTCCGGGCTGAAAACGCTCAACTGCGCTCGCTCCTCAAAGGCATGGCCCAACAAGCATTCGGCAATCGATCGGAACGCGCCAGCGTCATTCTGGGAGATCAGGGGCAACTGGATCTGGGCGATCTTGTGAGCACGCCGACGGTCGCGGCCAATGACGATGAAGCGCCAGAAGACAAGCCTGTGATCAAGCGCCCGCGCGCGAAGCGCGGCATA
>NZ_ALVC01000538.1:0-401 GCF_000293195.2 Sphingomonas sp. LH128 | reverse complement strand
AAAACCGCCGCCCCGGTCGATACCGGCAATCCCGCCAACTGGTGGCGGTTCGACTTCGGCGCCGACTGGCGCCATCCACTGGGACCGGATCGCGACGTCGAGGCGCTCGGCTTGTGGGACCATCCGGTCGTCCAGATCGCCTATGCCGACGCGCAGGCCTATGCGGACTGGGCAGGCAAGGACCTGCCGACCGAAGCCGAATTCGAGTTCGCCGCACGCGGCGGGCTGGACGGCGCGGACTATGCCTGGGGCGACGAATTGGCGCCGGACGGCGCGATGCTGGCGAACTACTGGCAGGGCCTGTTCCCCTTCGCCAACCAGATCCTGGACGGCTGGGAACGGACCTCGCCCGTCGGGAACTATCCTGCCAACGGCTACGGCGTGTTCGACATGATCGGCAA
>NZ_ALVC01000537.1:0-1081 GCF_000293195.2 Sphingomonas sp. LH128 | reverse complement strand
CCGCCAATCTTCGCCGCATCACTCCGCCTGCCGCCATCCAGGATCGAGGCCATCGCCAAAAGCCGTCGCACCTGCTGCGCATCATCGCTGCGCCGGGCAAAAGCTCGCAAGTCTGACCCTGAATAATCGCTTCGCACAACCAACGACGCCGCCATCACAAGCCTCCATCTGCTCGCGATGGTGAATCAGAAAAATCTGCTCTTGGGAATCCCAATGAGTCAGCCTCAAAGGGATTTGGTATTAGCCGACCTGTTCATCTCGCGCGGCCCTCCGGCACATATACGGTCCGATAATGGCAGCGAATTTATCGCGACCGCCGTCCAGCAATGGCTGGGGCAGATCGGCGTGAAGACGCTCTACATCACGCCGGGATCACCATGGGAGAATGGCTATAACGAAAGCTTCAACGGGTCGCTTCGCGACGAACTGCTCAACGGCGAGATCTTCTACAGCCTCGCCGAAGCCAAGGTGCTGATCGAAGCTTGGCGGCGGCATTACAACACCGTCCGCCCGCATAGCAGTCTGGGATACCGACCACCGGCACCGGAAACGGCGACACCGCCATATCCGGCCTCCGGTTCCGCTTCGCTCCACCTCCGTCCGGATATGGCGGCGATGGGCTTAATCCACTAACAAACCAAACGGTCCACTCGGTGGGGGCAGATCAAGATCTACGACCGAATGAAAGACGCCGTTTTTCAGCCGCCGCCGTGTGAGCTTGGCGAAGAAGCCCTCGACGGCATTGAGCCATGAGCACGACGTCGGGACGAAGTGGAAGGTCCAACGCGGATGTCTGGTTAACCAGGCGCGGACCTTGGGCTGCTTGTGGGTCGCATAATTGTCGAGGATGACGTGGATCGCCTTGTCAGCGGGCATCTGGGCTTCGATCGTGTTCAGGAACCGGATGAACTCCTGATGCCGGTGTCGTTGCATGTTGCGGCCGATCACGGAGCCATCCAGGACATTGAGCGCGGCGAACAGGGTCGTGGTCCCGTTGCGCTTGTAGTCGTGCGTCATGGTTGCGCCGCGTATAGCGCGACGATCTGGGTGAGAGGTCAGCGACTATCAGGATGAGAACAGA
>NZ_ALVC01000536.1:0-499 GCF_000293195.2 Sphingomonas sp. LH128 | reverse complement strand
CAGACGCTACGATGGCGCTCGACCCGCTCACGCTGCCAGCACCGGCAGTGCCCGAAATTGACCAGAAGCCGCACCACCGTGAATACGATGGGCTAGCTGAAACGGAACCTCCTGTTCCGGCTCCTCGATCACGCCCAAACGGTAGCGATAGGGCCTTCGATCCTGATCGCACCGGAACTCCAATAATCCGGGCACCCCTTCCGAGAGGTAGGCTCGATGCGTATCGAACTGGCGGCGGAGCTTCTTTTCGTCAGCCCGGCTCTGTTGCAAAGATTGGCGGCAGTCAGAGGTAGGCTGTCGCTCTGCGCCGATCAGGCGGCTGCTGCGAAATGGTGGTTGAGCATGCCCATGGCCTCCGTCAGCGCCGAGGGCCCAATGCCAAAAGCTCTCTCCACAAGGCGCACCTCGCCCCTGATGCCGGGCTGCAGGCACCAGGGGCGAGCCTGTCCTTTGCGCAGGGCTCGCATGACTTCGAATCCCTTGATCGTGGCATAGGCCG
>NZ_ALVC01000535.1:0-5039 GCF_000293195.2 Sphingomonas sp. LH128 | reverse complement strand
CCCTTGCCGATCCCGCGCGCCAGCAACCCGCGCGCCAGCATGGCCGAACGCGACTCAAGCTCGCGATAAGTGGCGCAGGCCACCGTCTCCTCGCCTTCCTCCAGCGTCACCGCGACGGCATCGCCATAGGCGGCAGCGACAGCCCGAATGAGGCTGGGGAACGTCTGTGCATCCCCCGGAAGGTCTGCAACGGTGTGGGCGGCGGCCTCGGTGTTCACGTTCCCGACTCTCCTCTCGGCCGTGCCGACACGAAGGGCGCCGAGCACGACCACTGGCAACCGCTCAAGCAGTTCGCCATTTCAAATCAGGAGTCGATATTCCGGAAAATTGTCTGAAGCGCAACGCCCGCCCGCGTCGATACCGCGCGGGCGTTTCGGCTCAGATCATGCCATGCCCATCGACGGCCACCGAGCGAATGTGCCCCGAGCCATCGACGCTGCAGGCAAACGGGCGGCCGTCCTGCAGGCGCCCCTCGACGCTGTAGCGCTCGCCCATGCGCCGCACCGAGTCCACCGATTCGACGCGCTTGTCACCGCGTTCGAGTTCCGCAGAACAGGCGTCGACCGCGCCGCCCAGCGATCCAGGCCCGGCAGGCTCGTCCGAATAGTCGCGGCCGCTCACCGGGCCGCCCGGATATGGCGCGGTATCGCCATTGTCGGCCGGCGGCGCGCCATAGTCCGCATCGTCCCCCGCTTCCGGGCCGCCCGGATAGCGATAGGGCGCGGGCTCGCCGCCACGCTTGTCGGCGCTGTTCTTGCTGACGGCAGAAGCGATCGCGGCAACCCCGCCGACGACCAGCAGCCCGGCCAGAAGGTCCCCGCCATCGATGCCGCCGCCGCGATAATGGCGATGGCCCCTCCAGCCGTCCCGGCCGTGCGCCAGAACCGGCGTGGCAGTGACGCAAAGCACCGCGAGCGCGGCAAGGGATACGGCGGCACGCGAACGCAACATCTTCATCGGGAGAAACCCTATCCGGCGCGCACGGTCCGCGCCGCCCAAGTCACGGAACGTACGCCGCTCATGCTGTCCTATGCATGAACCGCTTCACGGCGTCGCGGCGGTCGGCTCTCCGGCCTGAGCGACACTGGCTTCGGCCGGAAGGCGCAGCCCCGTCCACTGCGCGACGAAGGCGAGGATGTCCGCACCCTCCTCGATCGCCTTGTCCGTGGGCTTTCCCGAGCCGTGTCCGGCGCGGGTCTCGATGCGGATGAGACGCGGCCTGGCCCCGAGGTTCGCGTGCTGCAGCGCCGCCGTGTACTTGAACGAGTGCCCGGGCACCACGCGGTCGTCGGTGTCTGCCGTAGTAACCAGGATCGCCGGATACTGCGCACCCTCGCGAATGTTGTGGTAGGGCGAATAGGCGCGCAGGACCTTGAAGTCGTCTTCCCGGTCCGGCCTCCCATAGTCGTCGGTCCAGTAACGCCCGGCCGTGAAGCGGTCGAAGCGCAGCATGTCCATGACGCCCACTTGCGCGACCGCCGCCGCGAACAGGTCCGGCCGCTGGTTGACCACCGCACCCACCAGCAACCCGCCGTTGGAGCCGCCCTGAATGGCAAGGCCGTCCTTCTTCGCGATGCCCTCGTTTACGAGGAACTCGCCCGCCGCGATGAAGTCGTCGAAGACGTTCTGCTTGTTCTGCCGCCGCCCCGCATCGTGCCACGCCCGGCCATACTCGCCGCCGCCGCGCAAGTTCGCCAGCGCAAAGGCCCCGCCCGCCTCCAGCCACGCCATGCGCGTCGCCGAGAAGCCGGGGGTCAGCGAAACGTCGAAGCCACCATATCCATAGAGCAGCGTCGGCACCGGCTGCTTCGCCTTGGCCACCGCGCGGCTGCGCACGATGAACATCGGCACGCGGGTGCCGTCCTTCGACGTGAAGAAGCGCTGCTCGACCACGTAGGCACCCGGATCGTAGCACATCTTCGGCGTCGCGAAGGGCGTCGTCACCCCGGTCGCCAGATCCATCCGGTAGATAGATGCCGGACAGTTGAAGCTGGTGAAGGCGTAGAACGTCTCCGGGTCGCCCGGCTTCCCGCGAAAGCCCGAAGCGGTGCCGATGCCGTTCAGCGACAGCGTCTTGCCGACACTGCCGTCGAGCGCCAGGATTTCCGCATGGCTCGCCGCATCGCGCATGTAGTTGAGGACGAGCCGGTCCCCGACGATCCCCGCGCGCTCCAGAATATCCTCGCGCTCGGCGACGATCTCGGTCCACTCGGCCTTGGGTGCATCGAGATCGATGCCGACGAGCCGATAGCGCGGCGCGTCCCGGTTGGTCACGTACCACAACTTGCGCCCGGCACCTTCGACCAGCTTCCAGTCATCGGTGAAACCGGAGACGAGCGGCACTGCCTTCCATCCGTCGCGCTTGCGCTTGTCGAGATCGATCACCCGCACTTCGTAGCGCGCATCGGTGCCGACATGACTGGTGATGAGCGCCAGGCGCCCGTCCTGCGTCACGTCCGCCACATGCCCCAGATCGGGCGCGTCGGGCGTCGCATAGACCAGTTCGTCCGCGTCCTGAGCCGTGCCGATGCGGTGGAAATACACGGCCTGGTTGTAGTTCAGCGACTGGAACGCCGCGCCTTCCTTCGGCTCCGGGAAGCGCGAATAGAGGAAGCCTTCCTCGCCCACCCATGAGAGGCCCGTGAACTTGGCCCAGCGCACCTCGTCCTGCAGCGGCTCGCCGGTCTTGACGTCGATCACGCGCAGGATGCGCCAGTCGCTGCCGCCGTCCTGAACGCTATACAGCAGGTAGCGCCCCTTCTGCGAGGGCTCCCAGGAATCGAGTGCCGTCGCCCCGTCCTTCGCCCAGGCGTTGGGATCGAGCAGCAGGCGCGGCTTGCCGTCCAGCCCCTTGCGTACGAACAACTGCGCCTGGTTCTGCAGGCCGGTGTTACGGGTGTAGAAGTAGCTGCCGCCCGCCTTCACCGGGATACCGAAGCGCTCGTAGTCCATGAAGGCGCGAATGCGGCGCTGGAACTGGGCGCGCTGGGGGAGTGCGGTCAGATAGTCTTCGGTGACGGCGTTCTCACGGCTCACCCAGTCGGCGACCTCGGAGGAATGTCTTACGTCATCCTCGAGCCAGCGATAGGGATCGGCGATGGCCTCGCCGAACTGGGTCTCTACGACGGTGTCGCGGCGGGTCTGTGGATAGCTGATGTCGGACATAGGCCCTGCCCAGATGGGCGTCGCCGCCCCCGACAGCAAGAGCGCCGCCAACACCTGCAGCCCGCTAATCTTCACACATCCTCCCGACCCTGTTTTTGAGCCTGTTTTCTAGCACATCGCCGCGCCGGGGAAAGCACGCATGAAAAAGCGGCCGCGAACCGAAGTCCGCGACCGCTTCTCTATCCCGTCAGGGACGCCGAGTGGCTTACGCCTCGGCGAATTCCTCGGCATCGGTGTGCATCGGGCCGGAGTCCTGGCCCTTGGCATCGACGTCGCGGTCGACCAGTTCGATGATCGCGATCGGCGCGGCGTCCGAAGCGCGGTAGCCGGCCTTGATGATGCGGGTGTAGCCACCCTCGCGACCGGCAAAACGCTCGGCGAGGACTTCGAACAGCTTCTTTTCCTGCGCTTCGTCGAGAATGCGCGCGTGCGCGAGACGACGGTTCGAAAGGCCGCCCTTCTTCGCGAGCGTGATCAGCTTCTCGATGTAGGGACGCAGTTCCTTCGCCTTCGGCGTAGTGGTCTGGATCTGCTCGTGCTTGATCAGCGCTGCGGCCAGGTTGCGCAGCAGGGCCGCGCGGTGGCCGGACTTGCGCTGCAGCTTGCGGCCGCCCATCTTGTGACGCATATTCTTTACTCCGTTCGTCAGGCAGCCGTTCAAGGTACTGCCTGCCGGGCGATGCGGTTAGACCATCGCCCAAAGCCTGTTCACGTATTTGTGAAGCGCGCCCTCAATACGAAAACGGGGCGGGAGTCAAGGCTTGAAGGTCATTCCATCACATTGAAGCCAATAGCCATCGAAACTCGGCCTGACATCACCGGTTCTCGCCCTCAATCCCAATGCTGCCATTCGGATGAGATTGACGGCGAACAGCAAAGCCGCCCCCATCCAGAACCAATAGCTTACCGGGCTATCCGCCATCCGAAACGTATCATTGCCGACAAGCAGCCCTATTGAATTCACCTGTCCTTCGCGCCACCCACCGACGATGTAATCAACGGCCATTGCGACAAGAAACAAGTTCGCGATCATCGCGACATATTTGTTTGTGAAGATCGAACGGGCTTCCTCCTCAGCCTCCCAAACAAGACATTCCTCGACTGATACCAGCATCGCGAGATCCCGCTTGCGATGCCACCAAATCCTGTCCCAAATCGGAAGTCCCAGCGCCACCAATAGCATGGGCTGTAACAGCGACGCGCCCGTCACCGCACATGCGGTTAGGACCAGCCCCAGAATGCAGGCGCTGACGACAAGGGACCGCCTTTGAAGCCGCCTAACGATCATATCAATGTCTGGCATGGTTTGAAGTCTATGCCGCGATCGCCCTTACAAGCAAAGAAAAAGGCCCCGCAGTCACCCGCGAGGCCCTCTTCATTTCGAAACCCGAAGGTCCAATCAGCCGAGCAGTTCCTGCTCGAGCTTCTTGGCCATCTCTTCGATGTTCTCGGGCGGCCAGCCCGGGATGTCCATGCCGAGGCGCAGACCCATCGAGGAAAGCACTTCCTTGATCTCGTTGAGCGACTTGCGGCCGAAGTTCGGCGTGCGCAGCATCTCGGCTTCGGTCTTCTGGACCAGATCGCCGATGTAGATGATGTTGTCGTTCTTGAGGCAGTTGGCCGAACGGACCGACAGTTCCAGCTCGTCCACCTTCTTGAGAAGGTAACGGTTGAGCTGGTTGGTGTCGCTCTCTTCCGAAGCCGCCGCGCCGCCGACAGCCACGCCGATCATCGGCGAGGCGCCAACCGGGGCGATGTCTTCGAAGTGGACGAACAGCGCCAGCTGGTCCTGCAGGATGCGCGCGGCATAAGCCACGGCATCTTCCGGGGTCACGGTGCCGTCGGTCTCGACCGTCAGGTTGAGCTTGTCGAAG
>NZ_ALVC01000534.1:0-488 GCF_000293195.2 Sphingomonas sp. LH128 | reverse complement strand
ACTGGACGGACAAAAGCTGGCGCAACGACACCAAGCCCAGCTTCGAAGTCTGCACCGGGCCGATGGGCGAGCCGGTGGAAATGTGGATCGACTATCCCGAGCCCGCGCTCCGCGAAATCGCGGGCGAACCCCGTTTTGGGCTCTATCGCCGCAATGCCGATGACGAGCTTGAGGCGATCTACACCGGCGAGGATCACGCCGAGGCCATGGAGCACGCGAACCGCGAAACCCTTGCATGCGCTTTCGCCAAGGCTCTGGCCCACCAACTGACGCCTGACGAATGGCAGACCATGCGCCTCACCAACCAGACGATCACGCCAGGGTGCTGCGCGTCGCATGACCACCTCGACGCCAACATGGTCATGCTGGCCGTGTGGCTCACCTATCGCGGTGATCAGCTGATCGCCCGCGGCGCGATTACGGACATCGGTGATGACCTCGATCACGTCAACGCGGCATGGACGATCGCCAGGGAGCGCTACATGACC
>NZ_ALVC01000533.1:0-6230 GCF_000293195.2 Sphingomonas sp. LH128 | reverse complement strand
ACGCCGGAATGGCTTCCATCTCGAACCGAAGCGGCCTTGGAAGGGCAACCAGCCCTTCCGGCGGACGCTTCCGCCCGAGTTGTTCGCCATTCCGGCGCCTCGATGGTGCTGTTTATGAGTTCACGTCCTAGTCTGCCCGCCATGCCCGGCCTCATCCGCAGCGCCCCCTTACGGAACATTGCCGTTCTGTCCCTCGTCGCCATGCTCGCGGCATGCGGCGGCGGGGTGAAGTACCGCCCCGTCAGCGACGTGCCCGTCCGCATCGGCCCTCCCTACAAGGTGCGCGGCATAACCTATACTCCCGCCGCGCAGCCCGGCTACGACATGCTCGGCTATGCGACGTGGTATGGTTCGGAAAGCGGCAACCAGGTGGCCAACGGAGAACGCTTCCGCCCCGGCTGGATCACCGCCGCGCACAAGACGCTGCCCCTGCCCGCTTATGTGGAAGTCACCTCGCTCGACACCGGCAGGCGCATCATCGTGCGTATCAACGACCGCGGCCCGTATGGCGAGAGCGCGCGCATCATCGATCTTTCGCGCGGCGCAGCGGAGGAGCTGGGCATCCGCACGCAGGGCAAGGCGGCGGTGCGGGTCCGCGCCATCGAGCCCGACGAGAAGGACCGCGCCGCGCTGCGCAAGGGCAAGACCGCCAGGTCGCTCGCCCCGGTCCCGGCCCGCACGCTGTCCAATCTGCAGGAACAGTTCGCGCGCGGCGTCGGCACGCGCTGAGGGAACCGGACGCAAGCGCTGCGCGTTATCTCTCCAAAGGAGAGAGATGATGACTTCAGGCGCCGAAATTCCGTTCCGTCGCAGCCGTTTCGCCCGTGGCACGGGATCGCTGCTGTTCGACCGCCAGCGCGAGATGCACCAGCGCGAGGCGGAAAAGCGCGAAGAGCCCATGCGCATCTGGTCGAAGGGCCACTTCGTCGAAAGCTGACGCTCACCCCAGCGAAAGCGCACGCGCTCCCGGCTCGCCCAACCAGCGGGCCGGACAGCCCCAAACGTTCCGGATGACGTCTTCGGACAGCGCGTGGCCGGGCTCTCCGTCAGCGGCGATCCGTCCCTCGTGCAGCACCATGACGCGATCGGCGTAGTTCATCGCGGTTGCCAGGTCGTGCAGGACCAGCACCACGCCGCGGCCCTGGCGGCCTTGCTCGCGCAGGCGCCCCATCAATGCGAGCGCATGGCCGAGATCGAGATTGGCCAGCGGCTCGTCCGCCAGCAGCCAGGCCGGGCCAGTCGCCAGCACCCGCGCCATCAGCGCCCTCGCCCGCTCACCTCCCGACAGCTGCGAGACGGGTCGTTTCCGGAATGCCTCGAGGTCCATCGTCGCGATCGCGGCATCGATCGCGGTCCGCCCACCGCCCGTCCCTGTATCCTGCCAGGGCAGGCGACCGAGCCCGACCAGCACTTCGACCGTGACGTCCCACGCCACTTCGGGGCTTTGCGGAAGATAGCCGATGCACTGCGCGCGTTCCCGCGGCGGCACCGCATGCATCACTCGTCCGCCCAGCGCGGCAACGCCGGTATCGGGCTCCACCAGTCCCGCCAGGCAGGACAGCAGCGTCGACTTGCCCGCGCCGTTCGGTCCGCAGATCGCAGTGACTTCCCCCGCATGGATGGTCATCGTCAGGTCGCGCAGCCGTCCCGCGATGCCGAGCCCCACCGTGTTCAGCGTCCCGGTCATGCCAGCCCCCGCCGCATGCGCAGCAGCAGCGCAAGGAAGAACGGCGCGCCGATCAGCGCGAGCGCAATCCCCAGCCGCAGCTCTCCGCCCGCAAGCGGGAGGACGCGGCAGCCGGCATCGGCAACGAGCAGCAGGAGTGCCCCCGCCAGCGCGCTCGGCACCAGCAGCGAGGACGGCCGCCGGTCGGTCAGCGGCCGAACGAGATGCGGGACCATCAGTCCGACGAAGCCGATCACACCCGCCACCGCAACCGCCGCGCCGACCGTCAGGCCCACGCCCGCGATCATCAGCGCCTGTTGTCGCCTCGGCTCGAAGCCCAGCGAACGCGCCGCCGCCTCGCCCAGCGTGAGCGCGTCGAGCCCCCGCCCGGCCACCAGCAGCACGCCGAGTCCCAGCAGCGTCAGCGGCCCGGCAATGACGACCTCGCGCCACGAACGGTCGGCCAGCGCGCCCATCAGCCAGGTCACGATCTCGCTCATCGCGAACGGCGTGGGCGAAAGGCTGATCGCAAGGCTCGTCAGCGCCCCCGCCAGGCTGGAGATCATCAGCCCCGCCATCGTGAACAGGGCGACGCCCGCCTCACGCCCCGCGATCAACGCCAGCAGCGCCATCGCCCCGCCCGCGCCGACGAGAGCGAAGACCGGCAGCAGCCAGACCGACGCGGCATAGCCGGTCCAGAAGCTCAGCACCGCACCCAGCGCCGCGCCCGGCGCGATGCCGAACAGGCCCGGATCGGCGAGCGGATTGCGCAAGTAGCCCTGCATCGCCGCCCCCGCCCCGCCAAGTCCCGCGCCGACGATCAGCGCCAGCAACGCGCGCGGCAGGCGCAAGTACAGCAGGATAACCGAGGCATTGTGTGTGTCGGACGCAAAGGGATCGATCCACACTCGCCCCGCCAGCAGCGACAGCGGCACGGCGAGCGCGAGCAGGACGACGAAGATCGGAATCAGGCGGCGGTTCATGGATGAAGGTCTGCCGTTGTGCCGGGTGCTTCGACAAGCTCAGCATGAGCGGAGCTTGTGCGATTCCCTTCATCCCCGCTCACCCTGAGCTTGTCGAAGGGCCCGAGATGAGCGCGGGACCTAGGGTTATCGAGAGATCGCCGCACTTGCGCGAACCGCGCCAGTGCCTTGGGCACGGTCGGCCCGCCGCACCAGATCAACGAACGGTCGAGCGGCGCGCGGATCATGCCCCGGACTTTGGCGAGAGCGGGATGACGCAGCATCCGGTCCTCCTCGCCGGCGGGCGAGTCCACGGTGAAGACCACGCGCGGCGGATCGGCCACCACGCGTTCCAGCGGCAGGTAATCGGCCTGGGCAAGCCCGCGCGCGGCAGCGGCATTGGCAAACCCGGCGCGGCGCATGAGATCGGCGATCAGCGTGTGGTCGCCCGCGACGATGCCGCCGGATTCCCACAGCAGCGCCTGCACCGGCCGCACGCCGGTCGGCGGCTTGGCACGGGCGACGGCGGCCTCTATCCGCCCGGCCAGTTCCTCCCCTTCCGAACGATTGCCCGCCAGCTTCGCCAGCCGCCGCACTTGCGCGAGCGCTTCGGGAAGGTCGGCGGGAAGCGGCTCGAGCACGACCTCCAGCCCCATGTCGCGCAGGGCCTGCGCGGTGGCCGGCGGCGTGTAGCTGCTCGCCACCACGACATCGGGTTCGAGCGCGACGACATCCTCCACCGCGTCAGACACTTCGGCGAACTGCGCGGCGCGGGCGAGATCCATAGAACTGGCCGAGGGATCGTGGCTATAGTGGGAGATCGCCAGCAGCTGCCCCGGCGACGTCACCTCCGCCAGCACCGCATCGGTGCAGGGGTTCAGCGAAACGATGCGCGGACGTACCGATCCCTCGACCGGCGGGTCCGACCAGGGTTGGCAGGCGGCGAGCGTCAGGAGCAGCGGGGTAACGGCAAGCCACCCGAAGCCCGCTTGCGCTCCCCCTCCCTCGTCATTGCGAGCGCAGCGAAGCAATCCAGGGCGGTTTACGCGCCCCTGGATTGCTTCGCTGCGCTCGCAATGACGAGGGGTCAGGGAAATATCGCGAGGAGGGCGGTCCACGGCCAGCGGTCCCGGAACACGTCCGGGACGACGCCTGCCATGGACCGCCCCTTGGCTCACATCTTCACGCGGATGCCGGCATAGGCCGAGCGGCCGGGCGTGCCGTACGTGCGCACCACTTCGTAATGCTCGTCGAACAGGTTCTCGACGCGGCCATAGACCTCGACGTTGTGCGTCACCGCGAAGGCGCCGCGCAGGCCCACGACTACGTTGCCGCCAACGTACTGTGTGTTCGCGGTATCGTCGTAGCGCCCGCCGCCGACGCGCAGGTCCGCGCCCAGCTTCAGACCGACCGCCCACGCCTTGTCGATGCTGGCGTAGAGATTGCTCTTCGGACGACGCGCCAGCTGCGCGCCGGTGTCCTCGTTGACGGCGTCGAGGTAGGTATAGGCGAGGTTCACGTCGAAGCCCTGCCAGTCGGTCACCTGCATCCCCAGTTCCACACCCTGCGCCCGCGACCGGCCGACATTGTAGTAATTGAAGTTCGCAAGGTCGTAGTCGATCAGGTTCTTCGTCTTGCGATCGAAGTAGGTCACCGTGAAGCGGCCGGTCCCTTCCGCGAAGGGCTGCTCCAGGCCCACATCCCAGCTTTTCGACGTCTCGGGATCGAGCGCGCGGAAGCCCGCGTTGGTGTAGAGCTGGTAGAGCGAGGGCGCCTTGAAACCCTCGCCGTAGCTGGCCCGCAGGACCGGGGCGCTGTCGCCGCCGCCGATCACCCAGGCGCCGTTGGCGGCGAAGGTCGTGCGGTCGCCGAAGTCCGAGTTGTCGTCGTAGCGCAGGCCGCCGTTCAGCGTCAGGCCGGTGAACGGACGCAGCGTCAGGTTGCCGAACAGGCTGTCGATGGTGGTCGAATCCTTCGAGCCGTAATTGTCGTCGAACTTCTGCTTCTCGGTCTCGCCGCCGACCAGCACGCTGGCCTCCTCTATGGGTGCGAAGCTGACCTGGCCCTCGAAGCGCTCGGTGCGGCCGTTGGTGGTGTAGGGGCCGAACACCGCGTCATCGGAGATGCGGCGCGTGTCGTTGATGCCATAGCCGACGCGCGCGTTCAGCCTTCCGTCGAGGCCCGCATAGCGCAGGTTCGCATAGCCCAGCGTATCGCGCTTCATCCCGACGTTGAGGGCATCGGCACCGGTGTTGTCGTAGTCGTAGTTCGCCTTGGTGTAGAACCCGCCCGCATCGGCCGAGAGGCCCGGCGCGAACTCGATCGAGGCGCGGGCATTGGCGCTCTTGCTCTCGAAGCCGTCCTTCTCGGTGGCGCCGCGGCGCTCGTTGAAGGCCGAGAAGCCGTCGCCCTTGAGCCAGTTGCCGCCCAGCGTCAGCCCGACCGGGCCGACGAGACCCGCCGCCGAGACACTCGCCTGCTTGCGGTCGCGCCAGCCATACTCGGCTTGGCCGCGCGCGGTCCACTGCTCGGTCGGGCGGGCGGTGATGAAGTTGATGACGCCGCCCACCGCGCGGCTGCCCCACAGCACGCCCGAGGAACCGCGCACGACCTCGACACGGTCGAACTGGCCGATCGGCAGCGCGCCGAAGTCGAAGCCGCCGCCGACGTCGCCGGGATCGTTGATGCGCACACCGTCGATCAGCACCAGCGACTGCGCGTTCTCGGCGCCGCGCACGAAGACGCTCGCGGGCTGGCCGAAACCGCCCGACTGCACGGTCGAGATGCCGGGGATGCGGGCAAGCACGTCAGTGGCGGTGGTCGCTTGCGTGCGCTCGATCTGGTCGCGGGTGACGACGCTGACGGACTGGCCGACCTGGGTGATCGGCGTCGGCTCACGGGTCGCGGTGACGGTGATGTCGGTGCGCGCCATCGCACGGTCGCCCGCCGCCATTTGCTCGCCGATCGCAACCGCGTCCTGCGCCATCGCGGGGGTGCTCACGGCAAGCGCGGTGCCGAGCAGAAACAGATACTTCATATGTCCTCCGAACCTTTGAACGTGCTTGTGCCGTTCACGGCGGAGGCATGCGCGCCTTCCTCATGGCGCGTCACACTCGCTGCACCCGGAAGAACCCCGTCCGGCTGCGGAACGACCGTCTCGGGCAGGTCTCCTGGCTCCCGGATCGTCAGTCGCGCCATCCGCCTTCCCGGCCCTCATACGGGCCAGTGGCATGGTGGAGGCGGCCTCCCCGGTCACAGTTGCGGGGGCAGCGCCGGTATTCGCACCCGGCTTCCCTCTTAGGCCCTTGCGGGCAACCCATGACGTAACCGCGCGGATAGTGCGGCATACAGGGGTTGGCAAGCATTCGTCGTCCCGGACTCGATCCGGGGCCGGTGGCGGTCTTTAGGCGCGAGCCATGGGCAAGGCGCCACGCCGCAAGGGCGGCCGTTCACGGCCAGCGGTCCCGGATCAAGTCCGGGACGACGAGGCGCAGCCAAATCTTAAGCCCTTAGCAGGCTGCGGAAAAGGCGCCGCACTGGTCACCGTCGATCTGCGTTCGAAGGAGGGGGACTGGTCTGTCGCTCGTTTCAGGGTGAAATTC
>NZ_ALVC01000532.1:0-594 GCF_000293195.2 Sphingomonas sp. LH128 | reverse complement strand
CGCGCACTTCCGCTTCGGTGGTATCGACGCCGGCGGCGGTCAGGTCGCCCAGCAGCTTGCGAATGACGTCCTCGTCGCCGGCTTCCTCGAAGTCGGCCTGGACGACGGCCTTGGCATAGGCATCGGTTTCGGCCTGCGACAAGTCCATGCGTTCGGCCGCCCATTCACCGACGAGGCGGTTGCGGGGGGGGGGGGGGGGGCCCCGCCGACGAAGTCGGTGGTGGAGGGGGAGAAGACCCCTCCGTCAGCGCTTCGCGCTGCCACCTCCCCATTCCTGCGGAACAGGGAGGATCAAAACCACTTCAATCGCCTGAGCAGCGCGATCTCCACGCCCAGGATCGCCGCGCAGATGCCGACGATGATCCAGAAGCCGTGCGATCCCTGCTCCGCCAGCGGAATGTCGCCGACGTTGATCCCCAGCAAGCCGGTGATGAAGGTCAGCGGCAAGAACACCCCAGCCACCACCGCCAGCACATACTGCGTGCGCTGGCTGTTCGCGGCGGCGCGGGCGCGGATGTCGTCCTGCAGCACGACCGCCGATTCCTTGCTGATGTCGAGGTCGTCGAGATAGCGGCGCAGGCGGGCGATCGATTC
>NZ_ALVC01000531.1:0-1240 GCF_000293195.2 Sphingomonas sp. LH128 | reverse complement strand
AGACGATGACCGACGACAGAATGGCCCTTGTCGAGCTGATTGAGCAAGGGGCTGATAGCGATTTGGTGCGTGAGATGCTGGCTTTCGCCGCAGAGCGTATGATGGATCTCGAGATCGAGGCGAAGACGGGCGTGCCTTGCGGATCACGCAGCCCGGAGCGGCTGAACCACCGCAACGGCTACCGCGAGCGAGGTTGGGATACGCGAGCTGGCCGGATTGATCTGTCGATCCCGAAGCTGCGCAAAGGCAGTTACTTCCCGAGCTTCTTGGAGCCACGCCGCACCGCCGAGAAGGCCTTGGCGGCAGTGATCCAGGAAGCCTACGTCCACGGCGTTTCGACCCGTTCGGTCGACGATCTGGTCAAGGCGATGGGCGCCAGCGGTGTTTCAAAGAGCCAGGTCAGCCGTTTGGTTGCCGAGATCGACGAGCGGGTGAACGCTTTCCTCACGCGACCCATTGAAGGTGAGTGGCCCTATCTATGGATCGACGCCACCTACCTCAAAGAGCGCGAGGGCGGACGGATTGTCTCGACGGCGGCGATAATCGCGGTGGGCGTCAACACCGATGGCCGGCGCGAGGTTCTGGGCGTAGCCACCGGCCCGTCGGAAGCCGAACCCTTCTGGAAAGCCTTCCTGCGCTCGCTGGCGGATCGCGGCCTGCGAGGTGTGAAGCTGGTCATCTCCGACGATCACAAAGGGCTGCGCGCCGCGGCCAGCAAGGTATTTGCCGCAACCCAGCAGCGCTGCCGGGTGCACTGGATGCGCAACGCGTTTGCCCATGCCGCGCCGAAACAACGACCCGCTGTCATTGCCATGATCAAGACCATCTTCGCGCAGGAAACGGCCGAGGCAGCGCACCAGCAGTGGGACCAGGTTGCTGATGCCCTGCGCGAGAAGTTTCCAAAGCTGGCCGACATGATGGACGCATCACGCGAAGACGTGCTCGCCTACATGGCCTTCCCCAAGGATCATTGGGCGCAGATCGCGTCCACCAACCCGCTGGAAAGAGTCAACAAGGAGATCAAGCGAAGGGCCGACGTGATCGGCATATTCCCGAATGACGCTGCCGTCGTTCGTCTCGTCGGAGCGCTCATGCTGGAGCAGAACGATGAGTGGGCGGTATCGCGCCGCTACATGACACTGGAACCTCTCGGCTCGGTGAGCCATAACCCTATTGTCAGCTTGCCAGCACTGGCCGCCTGACCTGAACCTGATCCTGCCGTAGATCGACGGTTCCTACA
>NZ_ALVC01000530.1:0-783 GCF_000293195.2 Sphingomonas sp. LH128 | reverse complement strand
AACACGTCAAGCGGTTGACACCTTTAATCAGCGGTCCAAGGCGCAGTGGCGTGACATGTCGTGGCGTGAGCGCTTGTTTTCCCGCAGCTACGGCGATCTCCGGTTGCTCATCATCAATCGGCTAATCGCTTTGGAAATGTTGGCCTTCATCGTTACCGGAAATCAAGGTCAGCACTTTGCGTTGCTCGCTTTCATCGGCTTCGCACTATCGACTTTGATGTTGATGCTGATGATGAAACATCAGTCTGACATTGTCATACGCCCCGGCAGCTAACCACCCCTTCCGGTCGTAAAGCGACGGCAAGCCGACGCCCAGAACCGGACGTTCTGGCACGCTTCTGTTCAAAAATGTTGTGCTGGAGAACGGACCTATTGCGGACACGGTGCTTCGTGGAGCGCGGCGTATGTCTGCTAAGTTATTGTATTGTTTGGTTGCGGGGGTAGGATTTGAACCTACGACCTTCAGGTTATGAGCCTGACGAGCTACCGGGCTGCTCCACCCCGCGTCACCATATGGGGCTGGTTTTCAGCCCGGGAGTGTTTTTTTGTCCATTCCGGCGTTGCCGGCGTGGAGGGGCGGGGTTCTCCATCCCGCCTGGCGGCTGCGTCTTTTGGGGACGCAAAAAGGGGGCTTTTGGCCCCCTTGTTTCGTTTGTCATTGTGATGGGTTTTTTATCTAGCGTTTGTGCGCCGGCTTCAATGCCTGGCGACGTCCTACTCTTCCGGGGCTTGAGCCACAGTACCATTGGCGCTGTCAGGTTTCACGGCCGAGTTCGAGATGGG
>NZ_ALVC01000529.1:0-903 GCF_000293195.2 Sphingomonas sp. LH128 | reverse complement strand
TCGGCGGCGGCGAACGCGGCCCATTTCTTGTCCCTGCCTGCCATCTCGGCCACCCAGGTGTCATCCAGTTCACGGCCGACGTAGGCTTCGAGGAAATCGGCGCGCTTCACCTTGTGCCGCTCGACCAGCCGCAGCATCTGACCGCCCAGCGCTGTGAGACGGCGATTGGACACGTAGAGGTTGTCGATCAGCTGCTCGATCTTGGCCGCATGGAACTTGACCGACTCCACCTCCGCGGTGAGTTCGGCCCGCAGCTGCTGGTACTGTTCCTCCTTCGCCTCGGGGAAAGTGATACCAAGCCCTGCCGCCTCCATGCGGCCTACCTGAAGCGCCTCGAAACTGCGAAACAATCCGGCGATGAGCGCGAATTTCTCCAGCGCCCCGGGCATGAGCGCCGCTTCCATCTGCGCGAGGCTGATACCGCCCTCGTCCGCGTCCGCCTCTTCGGTTCGCGGGGTCGAGGCCGGATTGCCGTCCTCGTCCAGTTGACCGGCGTCCTGCTCTTCCGGCTCCTCTTCATCGCTGAAGGATGGGCCTGCAGTCTTCTCGCTGATCTCGCCGCCATCGTCTGCTTCGCCGCCTTCAGCGAACGTCTCGGACTGCGGCTCCTTCGAAAGCATCGCGTCGAGATCGAGAATCTCGCGCAGTTGCATGTCTCCGGCATCGAGCGCGTCGGACCAGCGGATGATGGCATGGAACGTCAGCGGGCTTTCGCACAGGCCCTGGATCATCATGTCGCGGCCCGCTTCGATCCGCTTGGCGATGGCGGCCTCTCCCTCACGGGTGAGCATCTCCGCAGCGCCCATCTCGCGCAGGTACATGCGCACGGGATCATCCGTGCTGCCCAGGCTCTCCGCTTTTTTCGGCTTCGGCCCGCGGCTTTCGAAAACTGCCCCGTCGTCG
>NZ_ALVC01000528.1:0-541 GCF_000293195.2 Sphingomonas sp. LH128 | reverse complement strand
GGTCCAGAGACCGCCGAGGTTCGCAATCAAAATAATGCGCAGCAACATCGCCCCGCATTAGGAGAATCCACGTCGCTGCCGCGTTCCTTCACATTATCGCGACCTCGTGATAAGCCGTCATCCATAATAATCTCGATGCGGCGATGCAGGCCGCCAACATCACCGGCGATACCGGCACTCTGAACCGCCAGGCTAAGTCCGCCGCCCGCTCGGCCTTCGAATCCGCCAAGCAGCGCTTCTTCGGCCATCTGCTGACCTCGATGAAGACGCCGACCCTGATCCGCTCGATCGAGCAGGATCTGATGGACGGCCATGCTGCCGTGATCCAGATCGTGTCGACCGGCGAGGCGCTGATGGAACGCCGTCTCGCGGAGATCCCCACCGAGGAATGGAATGACGTGCGGGTGGACATCACCCCGCGCGAGTATGTCTAATCTGGACCTCAACATTAGACATATTCTTTGCAGTCGACATTTATGTCGAGCATTGCGGCCGGAGGCGTGGGATTGCGTCGATTGGTCATGATTTTACTCCAGATAAT
>NZ_ALVC01000527.1:0-673 GCF_000293195.2 Sphingomonas sp. LH128 | reverse complement strand
TGGCGCCTAGCGGCTTGAGGTGATTCACTGCCTTTGCACGAGGGTGGAGGCGATGATGGCGGGACAGCCGAGTTTCTTCGATCTTTCGGACTGATACGAGGCGTTGAGCGCGGCAGGTGATCGGCTTGAACGGCTTGCGGCTGTCGTCGACTTCGAGGCTTTCCGCGGCCCGTTGGTAGCAGCGCTGCGGCGAAGTGTCCGCGGCAAGGGTGGCAGGCCGCCGTTTGATCCGGTCCTCATGTTCAAGATCCTCGCTGCAGGCGCTCTACTCGCTGTCTGACGAGGCCGCCGAGTTCCAGATTAAGGATCGCTTGTCGTTCGAGCGCTTCCTAGGGCTCGGGCTCGACGGCACGGTGCCGGACGCAACGACGGTGTGGTTGTTCCGCGAGAGGCTGGTCAAGGCCAAGGCGATCGACAGGCTGTTCGCTCGCTTCGATGCCGCGCTCACCGAGCGGGGCTATCTCGCCATGGGTGGGCAGATCATCGACGCCACGGTCGTGCCGGCACCCAAGCAGAGGAACACCGAGGCCGAGAAGACGGCGATCAAGGAGGGCCGAGTGCCCGAGGGCTGTAAATCGGCCCAGATCAGGCAGAAGGATCGCGATGCACGCTGGAGCGTCAAGTACACCAAGGCAAAGGTGAAGGAGGGCGCCGATCCCAAGGCGGCGAAGCC
>NZ_ALVC01000526.1:0-958 GCF_000293195.2 Sphingomonas sp. LH128 | reverse complement strand
ACGGTGAGGAAGCGGCAGGCGGCATCGAGACACTCGCGCTCGCTGCGCCCGGCCCGCATCGCCGCCTCCACCAGCTTGCGCAAGGTGACCGAGGCGCCGCCGGGCTGGCCGGCCAGCCATTCCCAATGGCGCGGCAGCAACGTGACCTCGCGCGCCTCCACGCCGAGCGAAGGCCGCCCGCGCGGACGCGGTGCGGCGGGTTCGGTCAGGTCGAGATCGACCTGCCGCCCGGTATCGTCGTCGAAGGCGAGCAGATCGCTGCTGCGGGCGAGCGGACCGAGATCGCGTAGCGCCTGGGTGAAATCCCCCGGCTGTCCGCGCGCGATCACGTCGTCCTTGTAGAATACGGTGACGGCCATGGGCACTTCCTTTCGGACAGCGCCGCTACATTAACCCGGATGAAATTGTCAATATACCCGGATTAAAATTGATCTAGGCACGCTTTTGACGGGAAGCGGCCGTTTTATCCTCCCTGTTCCGAAGGAATGGGGAGGTGGCAGCCCGCAGGGCTGACGGAGGGGTCTTCTCCCCCTCCACCCCCGCCTGCGGCGGCGGTCCCCCTCCCCATCGCTTCGCGACAGGGAGGATTCTTCGCCTCTCGATCCATCGGTCGCTATTGCGAATCAAGGATTGCCCCGCAGCCCCGCGTTCCCTATCGGCATGGACAACGCTTTAACCCGAGGTTGTCCGATGACGAGTTTCCAGGACCGCGAGCGCGCCGAAGAAGCGAAGTTCGCTCACGACGCCGACACGCTGTTCCGCATCCAGGCCCGCCGCAACCGCCTCGTCGGTGAATGGGCGGCCGAACGCATGGACTTGTCGCAGGCCGAAACCGATGCCTATGCCAAGGCCGTCGTCCAGGCCGACTTCGAGGAAGCCGGCGACGAGGACGTCATTCGCAAGCTGCTGGGCGACCTGACCGCCGCCGGCGTCGATACCACCGAAGCGGAAGTGCGCG
>NZ_ALVC01000525.1:0-3954 GCF_000293195.2 Sphingomonas sp. LH128 | reverse complement strand
GTTCCTAATTCAGATCAGAGGCTTACGCCACTCCCGCCAACCCTTCAGGACACTTTTGGTGAATAAGGCGGGCTAGGGCTCGAGTTGATGTGCGCGGGAGCAATCTCTCCTCGATGATCGGCGACCTGCAACACGCCGTGGCGCGTTCACCACCCTGCTGCGCGAGGGCTCGAAGCCCTGCTGATCGTCGTCGCGATGATTGCCCTCCTGCGCAAGGCCGAGCGACCCGAGGTGCTGCCTTATGTCCATGGCGGTTGGATCGGCGCGCTGGCGGCGGGGGGCCTAACCTGGGCGGTTGCAACCTATGTGATCGGGATTAGTGGCGCGAGTCGAGAGCTCACCGAAGGGTTCGGATCGCTGTTCGCGGCCGTCATCCTTCTGTCGGTGGGGCTCTGGATGCATGGCAAAGCGCAGGCCGACCAATGGCAACGCTACATCCGCGAAAAGATGTCGCGCGCGCTGTCACGGCAGTCGGCCTGGTTCCTGTTCGGGCTGGCCTTCATCGTCGTCTATCGCGAGGTGTTCGAGACCATCCTGTTTTATGCCGCGCTCTCGACCCAGGGTAATGGCGGGGTCATGCCGGCTGACGCCGCCTCGGCGGTCCAGCTGCTCGGCCTCATTGCGTGGGCGTAGCCGCGCTGCAGGAAGCCGGCATCATCGACATTCCGCCGCTTGGCGGCGGAATTCGTGTTTCGATGCTCGGCATCTTCCCGACCGTGCAGTCGATGGGCGCCCAGTTGCTGATGCTTGTCGCGGTGGCCGGCGGGTTCATGCTCAACCGGCGCCGTACTGTCGTGGCAACCACCAGATGAAGATCGGAGCAGGAAGCGATATTCATCTTGACCCTCTAGTAGCTAGAGGGTGTATAAGGCCGCTCACGATGCTTGCACGCGTTGATAATCATGGTCTGTAGCAGCTGCCAGTCGGATGCGCCGGCGGCGCCCGATCCGCGCTGGCGCCGGGTGCTGCGGATCGCTCTCGCGATCAATCTTGTGATGTCGGGTCTATCCCGTTGTCGTCTTTCCTGTTAGTTCGTTCTCCGTGCGACGCCTACTCAACATCCTTGCTTATTTGACGATCGCCCTCTCCTTGGGGACGACGGCGACGGCGCATGTGCTGGAACGGCCGAATATAAGCCTTTCATCGCAAGAAATAGGCGTGAGCGAAGTTGCCATGGGCCATGCGCCCGGCGATGCCGATCAGGTGCCCTCCGACGGTGACAAAGGGTATCCTCACCATCATGGCGGCTGCCACGGCGATCACGTCGCAGCGCCGATCAAGATCTCTAATGCCGCACTCATGCACGACCTTCGGCTCGCGCCCATCTTCGCAAGCCCCTCCATGCGGCCGCTTTCAACCGCCGATCCCGCGCTAAGGCCGCCCCAAGCCTGACAATCCGCTGACCCCGCCAGCCATTGCTGTGCGGGGCGAACTCGGTTCGTCAGGAGTCACCATCTATGTATCGTACAATCGCGGCCTTCATGGTCGCGGCGACCTTGGCCAGTACGGCCGGGGCGCAGACAGCACCGTCGCTCGGCATTCCAGCGACGCCCTCTTCATCACAAGCGGCAGATGCGTTCTCGCTCGAGAACGCTCTGGCTGCGGGCGGTATGCCATCAGTCCCATCGGCCGTCGCCAGCAACGGATTGGCATCGGGGGCGGGGGGTAACGGTCCTGCGCCCCTGCCATCGGTCGCGGCGGCTACGGCCGGCGTCGATGCCGCCACCGCAGCCCGGCGCGTTGCCGGGCTACGCCCCAACCCCGAGTTTCAGGCTCAGGTCGAGAACGTGGCCGGCACTGGCGTTTATAAGGGCCTGCGAAGTTCCGAAACGACAGTGGGTGTGGCGCTCCCGCTGGAGTTGGGCGGCAAGCGGCCGGCGCGTGTCGCGCTCGCAACAGCGCGGCTCACCCGTGCTCAAGTTCAGGCTGAAATCGCGCGGGCGGATCTCCGCCTGCGGATTACGCAGCTCTATATCGAAGCCGCCGCCGCGGAGCGCCGCGCCGAAGTGCTGAGCGAGCAGGCCGGGATCGCCAACAACGCGTTCCGGGTCTCAAGCGAGCGCGTGAAGGCTGGCGACGTCGGCCCGATCGAGCAACAGCGCGCCGACGTGCTTAGCATCAATGCACAGGTCGCGGCCGACAGCGCGGCGCGGCAGGCACAGGCAGCGCGTGCAAACCTTGAGACATTGCTGGCGGCGCCGGTGACGGGGCCGCTCGATCGCGCATGGTTTGAGCGGATCGATGGCTACGGACCGCCCCGACCGATCGAGGTCGAAGGGACGTTGGCCCTGGCGGCGGCGGAAGCCGACGTGCGTACCGCAGACGCTCAAGTGCGCGTCGCGAGGTCGCTGCGTGTGCCCGACCTGACCGTCAGCACCTTCGCCCGCCGATTGGAGGCGAGCAACGACACCGCCGCGATGGTGGGTATCTCTTTCCCGATCCCAGTGTTCAACAACGGCAGCGCGTTCGTGGCGCAGTCGCGATCGGAGCAGACGCAGGCGATTGCGCTGCGCAACCTTGCTGTGATCGATACCCGCCAGCAGATCGCCAGCGCGCAAACTGAAGTGGCGAACGCCGCTGCGACCGCGCGGGCGGCAGGTGGACCGGGGCTGGCGGCGGCACAGGAAGCCGCCCGCATCGCGCGGATCGGCTGGACGCAGGGCAAGTTCGACCAGATCGCGCTCCTCGATGCCGAGCGCACGCTCTCACAGACCCGCCAGACCTACGTCGATGCGCTCGCCGCCTATCACGACGCGCAGGCTCGGCTTGACCGGCTCAAGACGCCGGCCCCCATGATTTCCGGAGAAGATCGATGATGAACGATAAGCGCCTCCTGGGCGGTGCGGCGGCTGTCGCGATCGTTGCCGCACTTGGCGGCTTCGGGATCGCACGCTGGACCGCGAGCGAACCTGCCGCGACCGAAGCGGCAAGCAGCAACGCCGCTGCCCCCGCAGAAGAGGAAAAGACCCCCGACACGGTGGCGATGACCGAGCAGGCGGTCCAGCAGGCCGGCATCGCCACAGAGACAATCAATCCCGGCGGGCTCGGCGCGGAAATCGTCGCGCAGGCGACGGTCAGCGCATCGCTGCAAGGCGAGGCGATCGTGACCGCCCGCGCAGCCGGCGCGGTGACGCGGCTGATGAAGCGCCTCGGTGATCCGGTGCGCGCCGGTGAGACGTTGGCTATCGTCGAGAGCCGGGACGCGGCACAGTTTGCCGCCGATCGCACTGCTGCCGCTGCCAAATCGACCTTGGCGCAAAAGGCGCTCGCCCGAGAGCAGTACCTATACCGCCAGAAGGTCTCGGCACGAGTCGAGCTGGAACAGGCGGAGGCGGAAGCCGCTTCGGCCGCGGCCGAAGCGCGCCGCGCGAGTGTCGCGGCAGGCGCGGCGCGCGTGACCTCGGATGGTCGCGGTGTGGCGGTCTCGAGCCCGATTTCAGGCCGTGTCACCTCGGCGAATGTCAGTCTAGGCGCGTTCGTCCAGCCTGAAACCGAGCTGATGCGCGTCGCTGATGCGTCGAAGATTCAGATCGAGGCGGCGGTCGGTCCTACGGACGCACAGCGGCTCACTCCAGGCGATCGGGCTATCATCGAGCTGCCCGACGGGCGAACGGCGGAGGCGCGAGTACGCGCCGTCACGCCGGGACTCGCCAACGACACGCGCTCGGCGACCGCCGTTCTCGACGTGTCGGGCAGTCTTCAGCCCGGCCTCGCGGTGCGGGTGAGGCTGCTGCCGAGCCGTGGCAGCACGTCCAACGCGATCGTGGTGCCGGAGGATGCGGTGCAGACGCTCGAAGGGCGCGACATCGTGTTCGTGCGGACCGCGAAGGGCTTCCGCGCGCAGACCGTCACGATCGGTCAGCGCAGCAATGGTCGCGTCGAGATCTTGAAGGGCCTCGTTGGCGGCGCCCAAGTCGCGACCAAGAACGCATTTCTGCTCAAGGCCGAACTCGG
>NZ_ALVC01000524.1:0-1431 GCF_000293195.2 Sphingomonas sp. LH128 | reverse complement strand
TGATGCGCGCCTCCGCAAGCCTCGAGCGCCACCGTGCACCGCGGATGCTGGGCAAAGAATTCCAGCAGCTTGGTGCGGCTGATTTTGCGACTGAACAACGCTCGCCCACGCGCATCCGCACCATGCGCATGGAAAACATTCTTGGCGATATCCAAACCGATTGTGGTAACTTCCGACACGGACGCCTCCTCAAGTGGTGTTCAACACCTCCACTATGGCACATCGATGCCGTCGGGGGGCGTCCACCCCATCACCCAAATCCGCCGTCACCCTGAACTTTATCCGGACAGGTCCGCTCCCCATCCATTCAAACTTTCATACCTTCCCGCGGCATACCGCCGAATGGCGCCACCGGGCCGAAGCGCGCCACCATGTCGTAGGCATCGCCGAGGAACAGCTGGCGCACGTAAGTAATCCGCTCCGAGCCGCGCCACGTCCGGCGCTCGACGCACAGACACGGCGTTCCGACCGCCACGCCCAGCCATTCCGCTTCCTCGACTTGCGCGCCGACGGCCGAGATGCGCGTCTCCGCCTCGGTCCAGGGCACGTGCCGCAGGAGCCACGTCCCCGGAGGAACCGCGTCGAGGTCGGCGCCAACGATCTCCGGCACGGCCAGAGCGCTTACCAGGCGGAACTCCACGCCAAGCGGCGCGCCATCGACGAGGTGCAGGCCATCGATGTGGACCAGTTCCCCGCCGCCCGCGAGCAGCACTTCCTCCTCGTCATCGCCCGCTGCCCGGACCCGGCGGCGGATGGGCTGGAAAGCATAGTCCTGCCCGCGCTCGCGCACTTGCGCGGCGATGTCGGGCACGTCGAGCACCATTGAATGGACCTTCGGACGCGCCACGAACGTCCCCGCCCGCTTGCGCCGGTCGATCAGCCCCGCCGCGACGAGCGCCGAGAGCGCCTTGTTCACGGTCATGCGCGAGCAGCCGTATTCCTGCATCAGCTCCTGCTCGATCGGCAGGCGGTCACCGGGAGCCAGTTCGCCGCCGAGGATGCGGCCCTCGAAATCCGATCGAATGCGTTCGTGAAGGGGCATTCTCACGCGATCAGTGTCTCCAGTACCTTGGCATAGTCGCGGACCACCCGGTCGCGGACATGGTGGCGCCCTTCGCTCACCAGCTTGTCGCCATGGCGCCACACGCAGTCAATGGCCGAGCGCCCGGCGGCGAAGACGAAGCTGTCGGTTATCGCATCGCCCGCCCGGTGCACCATCGCCGGATGATCGAGGTTCAGGCTGACGATGTCGGCAGGCAGGCCGACCGCGATGCCGCCCTCGACGCCCAATGCCGCCGCCCCGCCCGTCAGCGCGCCTGCGTAAAGATCCGCGCCGGTGGAGCGGCCGCTTTCCCGGGCCATTACGTTGCGCGCGCGGCGCGTCAGGCGCTGGCCGTATTCGAGCAGGCGCAGTTCCTCGGCCGCGTCGAT
>NZ_ALVC01000523.1:0-3117 GCF_000293195.2 Sphingomonas sp. LH128 | reverse complement strand
TCGTCGTACTCGACCGCGACCTGTTCGCCATCGATCCGGAGACGATTGCGCAAACCGGCGTGCTGCGCACCGTCGTCGGCGGAAAACAGCGCTTCGGCTGAGCGGCGCTGCCGCACACCGGCATTTCAGCCCGCCGGGCGATGTTTCCCGAGGTGGGCAGATCACGCATCGACGGCGGGAGTTTTCCGAATGCGGCCAGCATCACCTGGTCCCCTGCCTCAGGACAAACTGGATGTTTTCGGCTCCAGGCCGCAGTCAGATGGAATGCTGGACCGTGCGGCTCGGCGCGGGCGCAGGAAGGAACCTTTGCAGCGGACGGGAAAATCCGTCGCGGCAGATCGAGTCAACTCATTTTGGGGTACGAACCATGCGCATTTCCATCATTCGGGGATCCAGCGCCGCGGCGCTCGCGGCGACATTCGCAATCGCCTCACCCGCCTTCGCCCAGCATGCTCCCCGCGATGCCGAGAGCGAGGAGAGCCGCAACGACATCATCGTAACGGGTCAGCAGGCGCAGAAGCAGGTCGTAAGCGACGGCAATATCGGCGTCCTGGGTAACAAGGACGCACTCTCCACACCGTTCAACATCACGTCCTACACGGCGCAGCTGATCCTCGATCAACAATCCGAGACGATTGGCGACGTTCTCGAAAACGACCCTTCGGTTCGCACCACTTATGGCTCGGGCAACCAGTCCGAGCTGTTCGTCATCCGCGGCTTCGCATTGAACGGGGACGATGTGTCGATCGACGGCCTTTATGGCGTCACACCGCGCCAACTCGTCTCGCCGGAACTCTATGAGAGCGTCCAGGTCCTGAACGGTGCCAGCGCCTTCCTGTTCGGCGCTGCTCCGGGTGGGTCCGGCATCGGCGGCGGCATCAATCTGGTGCCGAAGCGCGCGCAGAAGACGTTGATCCGCGGCACCGCGAGCTACAGCGCCGACGGCATTCTGGGCGGCAATGTCGATATCGGCACACGTTTCGGCCCGGACCGGGAATTCGGCATCCGCGTGAACGGAGTCTATCGTTCGGGCGACACTGCGGTCGATAACGAGCACCGCGAGGTAAAGGTCGCAGGCGCCAGCTTCGACTTCCGCAAGGGACCGGGGCGCTTCTTCCTCGACTTCGGCTACGAGGAGCAGGCGGCAAACTATAGCCGGCCAACAGTACGGCTGGCGAACAACATCGCGGTTCCCAGGACGCCGGACGCCAACGACAATTACGGACAGCCCTGGACCTTCACCAAGCTGCGAGACATTTATGCGCTGGCGCGTGTCGAAATCGATATCGCCAAGGACTGGATGGTCTATCTCGCCGCGGGAATGCGCGACGGATCCGAAAAAGGCGATTATTCGACGCTCACGATCACCAATGCGGCCACCGGTGCCGGCACCGGCTCGCGCCTTTACGTCCCGCGCGAGGACAATAACGAGAGCGGCCAGTTCGGCCTGCGCGGCAAGTTCGCCGTGAGCGGCATCACCAACGAAATCAACTTCGGTGGATCGGCCACCTATACGGAAAACCGCAATGCCTTTGCCTTCGGTGCCTTCCCAGCGGCGGTCCGCACAGCCTGCGGGGCAAGTGCCACTTCCTTCTGCACCAATCTCTACAATGCCCCGATCGTCGATCGGCCGCCGAACTCGGTAACGCCGGGCCTGGTCTCCGGCTCCTTTACAGATCTGCCGCGCGTCTCGACCGGCGCGTTCACCAGCCTGTTCGCATCGGACACGATCGGATTTCTGGGCGATCGCATCCTCGTCACCGTCGGCGCGCGACGGCAGAACATGATAGTCAACGCCTACAATCGCACCACGCTCGCCCGGACCAGCCGCTACGATGAAAGCCGGACGACCCCGGTGGTAGGTGTAATCGTCAAGCCGGCCGGCACTGTCTCCCTTTACGCCAACCGTATCGAGGGCCTGGCCCAAGGCCCCACCGCGCCGCTCACCAACGTCACCAATCCGGGCGAAGTGTTCGCGCCATACAAGTCAGTTCAGTATGAACTCGGCGGCAAGATGGCGATCCACGGCCTTACCGGCACCGTCGCGCTCTATCAGACGAAACAGCCGAGCACCTTCACCACGACGCCTGCAAGCGGCCTGGGCACCTTCGTGGTAGACGGTGAGCAGCGCAATCGCGGCGTCGAGGTCACCCTCAACGGCGAACCCGCCGACTGGCTTTGCTTCATCGGCGGGTTCTCGGTCAACGATGCCAAGATTACCAAATCGCTGAACGGGGTGAACAACGGCAAGAAGGCGATCGGCGTCCCCGACTACCAGGTCAATTTCGGCACCGAGGTCGTGCCGTCCTTCATCGAGGCCCTGACGTTGACCGGCCGCGTGGTCCTGACCGGCAAGCAGATGATCAACATCCCCAGCGCGGCGGCCGCCGCTCAGGAACTGCCTGACTGGGTCCGTTTCGATCTCGGCGCGCGCTATGTCGCAGTGATCGGCGAACACCCCGTCACCTTCCGTATGAGCGCCGAAAACATCGCCAATCGCCGCTACTGGTCATCGGCGTTCGGCGGCTATCTATTGCAGGGCTCGCCGCGCACCGTGAAGGCGTCGATGACTTTCGAATATTGATGCCGGATCATCCCGCGCCGTACGGCGTCGAACGGCGCGGGATGCCGACTGATCGCGCGGGGGGGGGGGGCTACTGAGCTGCCTGCCTCTCCGCATCGAGCCGCTCGACAAGTTTTTCGATCTCGCCGGGATTGAGAACCCAGGTGCGGGTCTTGCGCCCTTCGCGAAACACGGGCCGCGTCAGCAGGATGCGCGGCTGCTCCTTGGCGAAAGGTTTGAAGAGAGAGAAGTGCATCACGCATTCGAGCATCGATCCGATCACCGGCGTCTTGCCATCCAGATCGATCAGCGTTGCGGGCTGGTCCCAGGGAATGTTCATCATGGCGCGCGACTATCGCGGGTTTGGACCAAGCTCAATGCCGCAAATGTGACGTTGCCGGTCGTCGGGATCCGCAAGGCTTTCGGCTCCGGCGCGCTGCACTGCTGGTGGTCAGAAGTGGCCGGGTTGGTCTGAACACGTCAAGCGGTTGACACCTTTAATCAGCGGTCCAAGGCGCAGTGGCGTGACATGTCGTGGCGTGAGCGCTTGTTTT
>NZ_ALVC01000522.1:0-503 GCF_000293195.2 Sphingomonas sp. LH128 | reverse complement strand
TTGACGAGGTCGAGGCCCTTCTGCGTGCGCGGCAGGGTTCCGCCCGAAGGCCCCTGGACGAGCGCGATGACCACGCCCTGGTCCTCGTCCGGCAGGAAGCCGCCGGGCAGGCGCGTGAACAGGAACACCATGCAGCCCACGATCAGCAGGTAGACGAGGCCAGAGCGCTTCCAGCCATTGGCGGTGCGACGTACGCCGCCCCGGTACTTTTCGGTGCCGCGGTCGAACTTGTCGTTGAACCAGCGGAAGAAGCGCGCCAGCAGCCCCTTGCCCTGATGCTCGTCGTTCCGGTGCGGCTTGAGGATGGTGGCGCAAAGCGCCGGCGTCAGGATCAACGCGACCATGACCGAGAGCGCCATCGACGAGACGATGGTGATCGAGAACTGGCGATAGATCACGCCAGTCGATCCGCCGAAGAACGCCATCGGCAGGAACACCGCCGACAGCACCATGCCGATGCCGACCAGCGCGCCGCTGATCTCGTCCATCGACTTGCGCGCCGC
>NZ_ALVC01000521.1:0-8532 GCF_000293195.2 Sphingomonas sp. LH128 | reverse complement strand
GATCGACGAGATCGGCGGGCGTCTGGGGGGCACCGTGCCGCGCAAGATAGGCAGGTGCCGCGCACAGCACGTTGCGTGAGGTTGCCAGTTTGCGCGCTACGTAAGCCTGCGAGCCGGCGCGTGAGATGCGGATGCCCAGGTCGTAGCCCTCTTCGACGATGTCGACGACCCGGTCGCTCAAGGCGATGTCGAGCTCGACTTCGGGGTGCAGCGCCATGAACCGCGGCCACAGCGGCGCGAGGTGACGGATGCCGAATACCAGCGGCGCGTTTATGCGCAGCCGGCCGCGCGCGCCCTCCGCGCTGGCGGTGGCCGCAGCCTCGGCTTCCGCCACGTCGTCGACGATCGCACGGGCGCGCTCGTACAGCGCCTCGCCGGCCTCGGTCAGCGACAGGCGCCGTGAGGTGCGGTTGAGCAGGCGAGTGCCCAGATGGGCTTCCAGTTCGGCGATGTAGCGGGTGACGTTGGCGGGCGAGGTGTCGAGGGCATCGGCCGCGCGGGCGAAACCTCCGCGCCCGACGACGGCACAGAACATTTCAAAAGCGCGCAAGCGGTCCATAGCGTCATCCTTCAGCTTTCCTGAACGAATGATGCATTTTCGGGCCATCGATCAAGGCCCATGGTTGCAATAAATCCCTTGTTGTCGCCGACGATGACCGCCGGCTTCTGATTAAAGGAGCTTTTTCATGACCCGTCTCGCCAACAAGTTCGCGCTCGTCACCGGCGGCACCAGCGGTATCGGCCTTGCCACCGCCCGCCGCTTCCTCGAAGAAGGCGCTGCCGTCGCCATTACCGGCACCAGCGCTGAGAAGCTTGCCGCCGCCAAGGCCGAGCTGGGCGAGGTGCTGACCATCCACGCAGATGCCGGCGACGTTGCCGGACAGGCGGCGGTCGTGGAGGCGATCCGCGCCGCTTTCGGCCGGCTGGACGTGCTGTTCGTCAATGCCGGCGTCGCCGATTTCCGTCCACTGGAAGCGTGGGACGAGGCGGGCTTCGACCGCTCTTTCGCGGTCAACGTCAAGGGCCCGCTTTTCCTCGTCCAGGCGCTGCTGCCGGTGCTCGGCAAGACCGCCTCAATCGTCCTAAACGGCTCGATCAACGCCCGGCTCGGCAAGCCCAACTCGATCGTCTACGCCGCGACCAAGGCGGCACTGATCTCAATGGCCCGCACGCTGTCAGGCGAACTGGTCGGCCGGGGCGTGCGGGTGAATGTCGTCAGCCCTGGTCCGGTGACGACGCCAATCTACGGCAAGCTCGGCCTTTCCGACGGCGACTTGTCTGGCATGAAGGACTACCTGATCGGAGCCATCCCGACCGGCCGCTTCGGAGACCCGCTCGAGATCGCAGATGCCGTCGTCCATCTTGCCTCGGACGAGAGCCGCTACACGGTCGGCAGCGAGCTGATCATAGACGGCGGTATGAGCAACCTGTGACTGTAACCTGGTGACGCCCGGTAACGGGCGTAACCCTGAAGGAGACGTTCAATGCGAATGGACTACAACAAGGCAGCTCCGCAGGCCATGAAGGCGCTCGGCGCAGTATACGGATATGTGGCCGGCAGCGGCTTGCCCAAGCGACTGATAGATCTGGTCTACCTTCGGGTCAGCCAGATCAACGGATGCGCCTACTGCATCGACATGCATAGCCGGGATTTGATCCAGGGCGGGCTAGCGATCGAGACCCTGGTGCTGGTGCAGACCTGGCACGAAGCCGGCGCACTGTTCGACGACAGGGAGCGCGCTGCGATGGCATGGGCCGAAACAGTGACGCAAGTGGCGCAGACCCACGTGCCGCAGGCCGACTACGACGCCGCCGCGCACGTGTTCGGTGAAAAGGAACTGGCCGACCTGACGCTCGCGATCGGTCTAATGAACGCTTACAACCGCATGGCCATCAGCTTCCGTGCCAAGCCGGCGGCCGCGGTCAAAGCCTAGCCTAACTAACCGAAGCCTTCCTGCCCGCCTACTGGATTGGATGTGAGCGCATCGGCTTCCTCGAGGCTGCACCCTTGCCGGTCAGCTGAAATGTCCTCCTTCGCTGCAGCAGGCGCGGCGCGCAGGTCAGCGCCCCAGTGGAGAAGGGCCTGCCGGGGCGCCGGCATTGCGATGTCGGCGCCCCGAGGACTGCTGCCTGGGACAAGGGCTGGTACCAGCGGGATCGTAAGGCGTCGCAACCAGTTGGTTTGTTAGATTAGGCTAATCTTTCGGGGCGCTTGAGGGCTTATCAGAGCCGAGAGTAGCTGAAGACCGCGCTGCAACCGCTCTCGTGATATACTTCCGCCAATCGACACGCGTAGCGCAGTCGCACCAGGCATTGCGGGATCGACCGCAAATGCTTCGCCCGCAATGGCCGAAAGGCCGTGCTGGCGCAAAGCATCCGCAATATGCCGGGTATCAAGGTCCGCAGGGACTTCTAACCAGAGATGATATCCGTATTCCGGTGCGCGAAACGAACCAGCCGGAAGATATTCGCGAGCGAGCGCCTGACGGATAGATGCCTCGGTGCGAACTTCCTCGATCAGCCTGTGAAAGGCACCGCTGTGCAGCCATTGCGTGACTATCGCAGCGTTCAAGGGAGGTGCCATGATGGCTGTTTCGTGCATATCGGCAGCAAGACGCCACGCGCCAGCGACGTCAGGAGCACGCAACCAGGCTACACGCAGCCCCGGGGTAAGCACTTTCGAGACGCTCGCAATGTACCAGGCGTTTGTTGGCGCGAGGGCCGCGATCGGGACCAGCGGCTGGGCAGGCAGCAAGCCGTAAGCGTCGTCTTCGATCAACAGAAGCTGATGCTGCGTAATGATCTGTGCGATCGCTGCTCGGCGGTCGTCCGGCATGGTGACGGCAGTGGGATTATCGTTGGTGGGGACCAGGTACACACCCCGCACGGCTGCTGCGGAACATGCGCTGTCCAGTGCCTCCGGAAGCAGCCCGTTTTCGTCTGACGCCACCGCGACCAACTCGATGCCGTATCTGCGGGAAAGCGCAAGCAGGCCAGGGTAAACGTAAGGCGCAACAGCCAGTCTATCGCCGGCTCTGAGTTCCGCGCTAAATATCGCATGGAGCGCATTCTGACCGCCAGCAGCTACCAGTACGCTGTCCTCAGAACACGGGATGCCGCGCCCAGCCAGCATGTCGGCACCTGCCTTGCGCGCGGATGCGGCGCCGCCACTGCGCTGATACTGAAACGGAAGTACGCCGTGTTCGGGTGTCAGCAAGGCAGAAGCACAATCCCGAAAGGCGCTTGCAAGGGACCCGCCAAAGTCTTCAGGGGGAGCATTCATTCCCTTATCGCCGGCGTCCGGAACGCGGATGTCCGACACCGCCGATGCTTTGGAACGCACGAAGCTTCCGCGTCGACCGCTCCCTTCCAGAAGGCCAAGGCGCTGTGCTTCCCCGTAGGCACGGGTAATGGTCGTGAGGTCCAGCCCCAGAGTTTCCGCCAGCATTCGTTGAGGGGGCAGGCGGTCACCCTCGCGCAGCTTCCCTGTGTCGATATCACGAGCGAGCGCCTCGGCGATCGCGAGGTACTTCGGGCCGCTCACCGTGGCTATGTCGGGAATCCAGCTTTGCATGATGACCTTCTAAACGCCTTTGACGCTGCTTGAGCTGTCAGTCTCGGTGATAGAATGCGGGGCGCCCGGCAAGGACATTCCTTGCCATTTCCCCGCCATCGTACAGCGCAAGCGATCCGGCAGAGGCCATATCGTCCCAGAACCCAGGGTCAGCATACTGACGAAGGGCGACTTCGTATCGTTCAAGTCGAACGGTCTCTGCTTTCAGCAGGTCGGCGGCAGTCTTGATCTCTGGAAAATCTTCGGCCTGGCCGTTGCGGATCATGCCGGAAAGATCTGGTCGATTGATGGCATCGTAAAGGCCCGAGACGAGCCGGGCCGCCAGATTGATACTCCCATGCGTTTTCGAGACCGCTGAAGAAGGCGGGCCCTCCATATCACTTCTCCTCGCTTTCTGCCCGGGCATGCAACTGCGCCCAAAGGTTCTCCGTGCCGGCTTCCTGCGCCTTGTTCACGTACTGCGACGCGACCAGCCAGCCTTTGATGTATTGCAAGGGAAGGACGCATCCGAGCGCCATCAAAGGCGCGGACGTGAAAAGATGCACCCAGAAAGGCGGCTCAAAGGCGACCTGCAGCCAGACGACGAAGAATGTCAGCGGGAACGCGACAATACACAACGAGAAGAAAGCCGGGCCGTCGTCAGGAGCAGCGAAGTTATAGCCGAGCCCGCAATTTGGACAAGTCGTTTGCAACTTGAGCCACTTGCGGAACATGGGTGCCTTTCCGCATTCGGGGCAGAGCCCCTTCAATCCGCAGTGAAATATCCAGCGTCCTTTGCTGGCAGATGCGTCATTCGAGTCCAACATGGGACAGCACCTCGATAGGTCTAACTGATTCTCACTCCTATATATGAAATGCATTTCAACCATGCAATGACCATGCATATAGGCATACAATTTAGACGTGCAGGCACGGACAGGATCAACATGAAGCAGCGGCGCGCGGGATGTCTCGAGAAGGTAGGGTAATTGCGCCGCCATATTGCATGGACTGTATCCATACAAATGTTAAATTTGCGGAGGCGCATACGCATCTGGATCGAACGCTTCAACGCTGTGTCGCAGCGCCCCGTCTCAGCCCGTAAACCTGTATCGAGACCGCACCGCGCTCTCGCTCGGCGTGAATACCCCTTGGCACTAATAGCCCCGGTGGATGGCCGGGATCGAAACTGAAGGCCAGATGCTGGGCAGGATCGTCACGGCAGGGGTCAAGCAGCAATGCATGTTCGGCCTGGAGATTCGTTCCTAGCCCGGTCGCACGAACGCCCGATGCGGCCACGGGGAAGCTGTCCAGTTTCCCGGACCGCCGGGTCAGCAGCTTTGCGTGCGCGGCGACCTCGGCAGGGCCTGCAGAAACGACAAAAACCTTCTGCTTTCGCTGCCCTCTTGAGTGCTCGAGCATCTACGATGCCGCTTCTGGTCGACCTAATCGAAAGTGTCTTGCCCAAGGCCGAAGGAAACGATGGCGGTGCCAATCGGTCGCGTTTACCCGGCACCTGTCGCCGCCATTAGCATTATCACCCGATCCTGCGGACATCAGCGCCGCGCGGCGTGTCATGACCATTATAGTGCGCGAGGATCGTTGATCGAACATCCCGCCAATCCCGAATGACTGGCCCGTGATGCTCGTTTTGCTTCGACGGTTCAGGGCCTTCCCGACCCTGGCCGGCGATGAGCGGTGGTCCTCAATCCTCATTAATCCCTTGGACGCCGACGCCGGTGACCATGATATCACCGTGCTCATGGCCATGTGGTTGAAAAAGTTTCGTGTCTGCGGTATATGAAACTGATTGAACAGGAATGATCCAATGACACGCCTGGCGAATTCTGGATTTGTAGACCCCGATCAGCTCCTCCGGGACCGTATCATGGCGAGCGCGGAGCGCATCATCAAGTTGATGCCGGCTTCCGCCAAGGCGGCGGCCATCCGCAGCATCGATGTACCCAGTCTGGTATTCAACCTCGCGCGCGGTATCCCCGCTGTCGAAACCGATAATCCCGAGGCGGCAGAGAAGCTCACGAAAGCCATTGCCTTCAAGCGGCGCATGATCGATGCCGCAGGCGGCGCGCTGACCGCTGAGAAGGTGCGAGAGCTGCTGGAGCATAAAACGATCCAGGCCGTTTACAAGGCGGTCAAGGACCGCCGACTGCTGATGGTCGAGGACAACGGGACCAAGCTGTTCCCGGTTTTTCAGTTCGACGGCAATACGATCCTCCCAGGGGTCGCCCGCGTACTGAGTGCTGTTCCGCAGACCGGTGGTTGGGCCATCCTTCAATTCCTCGTGGCGGGAGATGAGGGGCTCGATGGCAGGAAGCCTATCGATATGCTGCGCGGCAGCGCGGCTGAAATCGATCTCGTGGTGCGTTTCGCCCAAACACTCGAAGACTGATTTGGGATGGCTGGGACAGGCAGGATGCCTGTGGCGACGATCGCCACGGGCAGGGTACTTCATCGCATTCACGGATCCGCAGTCGCGGCCAGATGGTATGGCCGCAAGGATGCGACGTGGCGCTGGGATGACCCTGATCGTAGATTTGGCGTTCTCTACCTCGGGAAGACGCTTGTCGGTCCATTTGCCGAAACGCTTTTGCGCGCGCCGGCTGAAAGAGACATCCTTTGGGAACAGATTGCGCGCAGGCGTTCCGCCAGTTTCACGGTGATGCGGCCGGTGCGTCTCGCCAAGGTTCACGGACCAGGCCTGGCGTGGTTCAGGACCACGTCGGCGGGGGTGTCTGCAGATTTCGATCCTGTAGACAATCCTGCCGCTTATGGCGTGCCGCAGCAAATCGCGGCACAAGTCTTCCATGACACCGATCTGGACGGCATTCAGTATCGATCGCGGTTCGACAGTGACGAGTTTTGCGTAGCGCTCTTCGATCGCGCTGACGGCGCGATATCGTTGAACTCCGAAGGTAACCCGATCCCCAAGGAGTGGGCGGAAAAGCTCCTTTGCAGTCGAGGTTACAACCTGATTGAGTTTTGACTGCGTCCATAAGGCGTCGGCAGGGGCTCCGCTGATATCAGCGTGGGGCTTGTCCGGTGGGGATTGCGAGAGCCTCACCCCTATTTTGGATCCGCAGGGTTTCGCGCAGATATGTAAATTATCTAAAATAAAGAAAGGAGTCCTGCCGGGCCAGGCTCACTCTGAACCGAGCACCGCCGCATAGTCCTGCGCTCCGTTCAAAATGTGAATTACAACCACCGCCTGCTTCTCAGCCCGATAGAAGATGACGTAATTGCCATGTGAACATCGGCGCACACGTTGGGCCTCATAACGAGGCACAAACGGGTATCGCTCTGGGAAATCTGCCAAGCCAAGACATCTTTCACGCAACTCGTGCAGGAACGTGACGGCTCTCGCCGCGTTATCCCGCGCAATAAAATCCGCGATCGTCTCAAGGTCATTTTCGGCCTCAGCCGACAGAGAGACGATCATTCGGGTTGCGCGCTCATGTCCCGATACTTCGCTTCCAGGCGGTCGAAAACCTCTGTCGCTGGAGTGACATTGCCTACCGCAGCATCTCCAAGTCCGCGAATGATCGAGGCATCGAGCGCGGCGAGGCGCGTTTCGCGATCCTGGATCAATCTTACGCCTTCACGAAGCACTTCGCTCTTGGAGTTGTAGCGGCCCGTAGCCACCAAGGTGGATACAAAATTCTCTAGCTGGTGCCCGAGATCCGCACTGATCATGGCTCATCTCCTTTCGGATCAATCTAGCAAATTATCAACTGTTGATAAAGTTTTATCTTGAGAGAGCAGTGCTCGGTGTACGCATCCGATACCTGAGCACACGGCATGATCCTGACGAAAGGATCGCGCAGGCAGCCGAGCAACTTTTGGAACCTTTTGAATGGTAACTGGCGTCGATCGCTTCCGCGCCCATTTTGCGGCTCATGAACATCAGTATGTCCTGATCGGAGGCGCAGCATGCGAATTGATCATGGACGATGCCGGCCTCGATTTTCGCGCGACCAGGGATTTGGATATCGTGCTGATCGTCGAGGCGCTCGACCCGGCATTCTCCGCAGCCTTCATGGCCTTTGTCGAGACATCAGGTTATGAAGTCCAGCAGCGCGCCGAAGGTGCGCGGATCTTGTATCGCTTCGCAAAACCCGCCAAAGATGGGTATCCCGCGATGCTGGAGCTGTTTTCCAATCTCCCGGATGGCTTTGAACTGGCCTCCGGCAGCCACCTCACGCCGATCCCCATTGCCGAGGAAGCTGCCAGCCTGTCCGCGATCCTGCTGGACGACGACTATTATGCCTTCCTCAAAACGATGGCGCGTCCCTTGGACGGGATCCCGGTTCTGGACGAAGCCGGCATGATTCCCTTCAAGGCTCGTGCCTGGATCGACCTCAGCCGCCGTCAGGCGCAAGGAGAGAAGGTCGATAGCCGTGATGTGAAGAAGCACTGCAACGATGTCGCGCGGATGTTACAATTGCTGAGCCCCGAGGCAAGCTATGAGCATCCCGGATGCTATCAGCGCAGATATGCAGGCCTTTGTCGAAGGGTTGGCGCGCAGGATGACTTCGTTCCCAAGCGGTTCGGAGTAGCGATGACCAAGGAAGTCGCAATCGACCGACTGAGACAAGCCTACCGGCTGTGAGACGGCAGGCCGGAACCGTCCAATTTTGCCACTATGCTGGCCTGGCACCAAAGACTTTCAGGGCAGTAGCTGCCTAAATCGGCCATAACAAAAATGCCGCCTGCGGAGGGGGAGGCCAAGGGAGAATGCGGATGTCTGACGACTTCGATGAGTTTACGCGCAGCCGCAGCCAGGGCAGCGTCATCGTGACCGAGGAGAACCTCCAGCGCTGCGCAATCGATCTCGCGGGCTTGGTGTTGCCGCCGGTAAAGGGCGTCCGCCTGGCGATTCGCTGTCTTCCTCCTCATTGCCGCGAGCGTTGGCCGCTTGAACTGTACTGGGACGCGGCGCGCCAGGAGAACGAGATCGGACG
>NZ_ALVC01000520.1:0-719 GCF_000293195.2 Sphingomonas sp. LH128 | reverse complement strand
CGCGAAGGCGAATGGCTCATCGGCATGGGCTGCGCCAAGGGCACTTATCCCTACTACCGCATACCCGGCGGCGCTGCACGGCTGACCATGACGCCGAAAGGCGCCAGCGTGGGGATCGCCGCGCACGAAATGGGCATGGGCACCGCCACCGCGCAAGTGCAGGTCACCGCCGAACGGCTGGGGCTGCCGATCGAGGCGGTGGATTTCGAGTACGGCGATTCCACGCTTCCGGGCACCGTGCTGGCAGGAGGATCGCAGCAAACCGCCGCCATCGGCGCAGCCGTTATCGCGGCGCACCGCCTGCTTATCACGGAACTGCTGGAGATCGTCGGCAATGATTCCCCCTTGGCGGGCCTCAAGCCTGACGACGTGGCATGCCGGGATGCCGGTCTTTGCAAGCGTGACGAACCCGAGCGGCACGAGACATACGCCTCGATCCTCGCCCGTGCGGGTCAGGACAGCATAGAAGTGACGGGCGAAGGGCCACCGCCGCTCGAACTCATGCACTGGTCGATGCACAGCCATGCGGCGATGTTCTGCGAGGTACGCGTCAATGCGATCACGGGCGAACCGCGCGTCAGCCGCTTCCTCGGTTCCTTCGACTGCGGGCGCATCCTCAATCCCAAGACCGCGACCAGCCAGTTCCGCGGGGGCATCATCATGGGCCTTGGCCTGGCGCTGATGGAGGAAACCCAGATCGACGAACGCAATGGCCGGGT
>NZ_ALVC01000519.1:0-1842 GCF_000293195.2 Sphingomonas sp. LH128 | reverse complement strand
TCGGCCCGGTGCAGACTTCGAAGCTGGGCTTGGTGTCGTTGCGCCAGCTTTTGTCCGTCCAGTCTCCCGGAATGGGCGGCATGCAGGCAACCGGATAGTCGGGGAACTGCAAAGCCCACCGCGTTTCGACTTCCTGTGTGGTGTAGCCGAAGGCGAGCGATACATACCCGGCCTTGGGCTTCAGAGCGTTGAGCGATGCGATCAGCTCGCGAGCGCCATCGGCGCTTGCAAGAAGTTCTGCATGGACATGCGGCCAGGTGGCTTCATCGACGGTGATGTTGAGGAAGCCATTCCACTCGCTGTCGTCCGTGTAGCCGGGGAAGATCGTGCCTTCTCCGAAGCTCCACGAAACCTCGCGACGGCCGCCTTTGGTGTTCGACTTCGCGCGCGGCGAAGGCTTGGCCTCGTTTCCGGCCTTGTCGAGCATCAGCACGAGAATGGAAGGGCGATCGGCTTCATCGAGCGGGCGGGAGTCGAGGATATGGCGTCCGCCCCGTCCGATGCCGAAGACGTTGAAGGTCGGCGAATGCCCGCCGCTGGCATTCGGGATAGATGTCCCGGCGTCGTGGTACTGAATGTCGACGAACCCGGCAGGGCTGCGCTCGCGATCGGGCAGGAAACAGAAGGTGACGCGGCGGCCGTCGCTCGTTCTGACGGTGATGGTGTATTCGCCATCGGGGACGTCGATCGGCGTGTGCGGCACGTCGTTGAAGCCAGCGAAGCCAAGCGCAACGGCCTCAGCCTGGGACATGGTGGGATGGTCGTTGGAAGCGGTCATGGCAGTATCCTTTCGCGATCGGTCAGGCGCTGCGGCGCTGGTCGATGAGGTCGGCAAAGCGGTCCCGCACGGCGCGGGCTGTCGGAAAGCGGTTGGCGAGCTGATGGCGCGCGAGGATCGGCGCGCGGGCCTTGGCAATGGCCGCGGCCGCGGACATGGTCGGCAAGCGCGGCGGCCAGCCTTTCACGTAGCGCAGGCCCCCCGGCATCGCGCCCTCGGCCTCGCGCCGTTCCTGGGCATCGATCTTGGCGGCCGCAATGCGGATCTGCAGGTCATGCGGGAGAAGATCCGGCGCGGTATCTGCAAGCCAGCGTGCGGGCTGAAACGAAAAGGTGGACTGCGCCTCGAGGCCGCAAAGGTGGATTAGCGCATCGCGGTTCGCAGGAGCGCTGGCTGAAGCGCGGGCATCGGCGATCGACTGCAGGACGCAGAACCGGCAGGAAAGCCGCGAACTGGAGTAGCGGGTATAGGCTTCGTGGAGCGGGATGCCGAGATGGTCATGGGCCGCGAAGACTTCGGCCGTGGTCCATTCGACGATAGGATGCCAGAGCATCATGCGCGTGCCATGGGCGTTGCCGGCACTGGCGTAGCGCGCGTCGGCCTTCCATTCGGGCGTTTTCGATCGAGCGGTGCTTTCGTCGCGGCGGATGCCAAGCACGTTGATGATGGTTTCGCCGCGTAGGGTGCGCGCCAGGTGCGGCCCGATCACATGGGCCTTGGCCTCGGAGGTACAGAAGCGCAGCGAGGCCGAAGACCACGGCCCGATCAGGTTGTAGGTTTCAAGGGCCTCATATCGGCGCTTGCCGTTCTCGAAGCGCTGCGCCCAGCGGTCAAACAGGTCTCCGGCACCGCGGCGCACGACGCTGAGCGGAAGATCCGCAAGCGCTGCGAGGCGTTCGACCATGGCGGGCGTGCTCTCCCATTCGGCACGGCCGAGGTCGGCATGGATAACCAGGCGGCGGTTTCGGGGATGGCCGAGCCCATCGAGCACGATCGAGACGGCGAACATGGCGGCGGAGGAATCCTTGCCGCCCGAGACGTTGAAGACGATCCAGGCCCCGGCC
>NZ_ALVC01000518.1:0-1720 GCF_000293195.2 Sphingomonas sp. LH128 | reverse complement strand
TCGGCCCGGTGCAGACTTCGAAGCTGGGCTTGGTGTCGTTGCGCCAGCTTTTGTCCGTCCAGTTTCCCGGAATGGGCGGCATGCAGGCAATGGGATAGTCGGGGAATTGCAAAGCCCACCGGGTTTCGACTTCCTGTGTGGTGTAGCCGAAGGCGAGCGACACAAAGCCACCCTCGGCCTTCAGCGCCTTGACTGATGCGATCAACTCGCGGTCGCCGTCGGCACTCCAAAGCAGTTCGGCGCGAACATGCGGCCAGGTATGTTCGGCCACGCTGATGTTGAGGAAGCCGTTCCATTCACGGTCATCGGTGTAGCCGGGGAAGATCGTGCCTTCGCCGAACGACCATGAGACTTCGCGGCGCCCGCCTGCGTCGCGCGCTTTTGCGCGGGGCGAGGACTTTGGCTCGGCCTTGTCGAGCATCAGCACGAGAATGGAGGGGCGATCCGCTTCATCCAGAGGGCGGGAATCGAGGATATGGCGGCCATCCCGCCCGATGCCGAATGCGTTGAAGGTGGGCGAATGTCCGCCATTGGCATTGGCGCACTTCGTCCCGGCATCATGGTACTGAATATCTACGAATCCTGCCGGGCTTCGTTCGCGATCGGGCAGGAAGCAGAAGGTCACACGGCGGCCGTCGCTCGTTCGGGCAGTGATGGTGTATTCGCCATCGGGAACGTCGATGGGCTTGTGCGGCACGTCGTTGAAGCCCGCAAAGCCGAGCGCGACGGCCTCGGCCTGGGACATGACGGGATGGTCCGTGGAAGCGGTCATGGCAGTCTCCTATTGCTGTCGGTCAGGCGGCGCGGCGCTGGGCGATGAGGTCGGCAAAGCGGTCCCGCACGGCGCGGGCAGTCGGAAAGCGGTTGGCAAGCTGGTGGCGCGCGAGGATCGGCGCGCGGGCCTCGGCAATGGCCGCGGCCTCGGGCAATGTCGGCAGGCGCGGCGGCCACCCCCTGACGTATCGCAGACCCTTGGGCATCGCGCCCTCGGCCTCGCGGCGCCGCTGCGCGTCGATCTTGGCGGCCGCGATGCGGATCTGCAGGTCGGGCGGCAAGAGATCAGGTGCGGTGTCCGCAAGCCAGCGCGCTGGCTGAAACGAGAACGTGGACGTCGCCTCGAGGTCGCACAGGTGGATCAGTGCATCGTGGTTGGCGGGAGCGTTGGCCGATGCGCGGGCGTCGGCGATCGACTGCAGCACGCAGAATCGGCAGGAAAGCCGCGAACTGGAGTAGCAGGTATAGGCTTCGTGAAGCGGGATGCCGAGATGGCGGTGTGCGGCGAAGACTTCGGCCGTCGTCCATTCGACGATGGGATGCCAGAGCATCATGCGCGTGCCATGGGCATTGCCGGCACCGGCGTAGCGCGTGTCAGCCTTCCATTCCGGGGCTTTGGACCGCGCGGTGCTTTCATCACGGCGGATGCCAAGGACGTTGATGATGGTCTCGCCGCGCAGTGTGCGCGCCAGGTGCGGGCCGATGACATGGGCCTTGGCCTCGGAGGTGCAGAAGCGCAGCGAAGCCGAGGACCATGGACCGATCAGGTTGTAGGTTTCGAGGGCCTCGTAGCGGCGCTTGCCGTTCTCGAAGCGCTGTGCCCAGCGGTCGAACAGGTCGCCGGCATTACGGCGCACGACGCACAGTGGTAGATCCGCAAGCGCTGCGAGCCTTTCGACCATGGCAGGGGTGCTGTCCCATTCGGCGCGGCCGAGGTCGGCATGGA
>NZ_ALVC01000517.1:0-2474 GCF_000293195.2 Sphingomonas sp. LH128 | reverse complement strand
TGATCGGCCTGCTCCTGCGTATCCGCCAGCACCACGGCTACGGGCTGACCGTTCCAGTGGATCTGATCGTCCTGCATCACTGGAAGGCTGTCCCCGCCCGCCGCCTTGGGGTTTGACATGAACGCAGGCGGCGGCGAGAGGCGGGGCGCATTGAGGTAGGTCATCACCTCGACCACGCCGTCGGCGGCCAGCGCGCGAGCGGTATCGAGGCGGGCGATGCGGCCCTTGGCGATGGTGCTGAAAGCAATGGCGGCAAAGACCATGCCCTCCATCGGAAACTCTGCCGCGAACCGGGCCGTGCCCGAGACCTTGAGCGGGCCGTCAATCCTCGATACCGCGCGCCCCAGATGCCCATGCTGGTGGCCGATCAGCGGATCGGGCACACCGCCCGGCACCCAGTTGTCCGGCGCCAAGGCGACGGCCTTCGCCACCAGGCGCTGCGCCATGCCCTGTACGAGGCCCTTGGCGTCCTTGGCGATGTTCATGCCGGGTCTCCCGTCAGTTCCTCAAGCACGGCGACGAGGGTGCGGCGGGCGAGTTCTATCTTGAAGCCGTTATGCCGCAACGCGCGGGCCTGGCTCAATTCGGCATCGGCCGCTGTTGCGAAGGCGACCTGGCCGACAGGCCCGCCCCGCAGGACGTCCTCGGCGCGCCGTGCGCGCCAGGGGCGATGCGCAACGCCGCCGAGGGCCAAGCGAACATCGCGGATATGCCCGTCCTCGACGGTGATCGCGCCTGCGACCGAAACCAGCGCGAAGGCGTAGCTCGAACGGTCCCGCACCTTGCGGTACGTCGAACGGCGGAGGGCAGGTGGCAGTTCGATCGCGGTGATCAATTCACCCTGATCCAGCACGGTCTCGATATCGGGTCGATCGCCTGGCAGTCGGTGCAGGTCGGCCAGCGGGATTTGCCGTTCGCCTTTGGATGTGCGCGTGTGGACGACGGCATCAAGTGACGCCAGCGCAACCGCCATGTCCGAGGGGTGTACGGCGATACAGGCGTCCGAAGCTCCAAGGATCGCATGGTTGCGATTGAAGCCCTCGAGCGCGTCGCAGCCCTGTCCGACGTGGCGCTTGTTGCAGCGCGATCCGCTCTCGTCGTAGAAATAGGCGCAGCGCGTGCGCTGGAGCAGATTGCCGCCCGCCGTCGCCATGTTGCGAATCTGGGCGCTGGCACCGGCAAGGATGGCGCGGGAAAGAATGGGGTAGCGCTGTCTGACGAGCGGATGCGCCGCAATCGCGGTGTTGCGTGTCCCCGCTCCGATCATCAGGCCGGCGTTCGCAGTTTCCTCGATACCGACGGCAAGACCGGATACGTCCACCAGAGCTTCGGGACGCTCGATCGTCTCGCGCATCAGATCAACGAGATTGGTGCCGCCTCCCAGATAACGCGCTCCGGTCCCGGCCTGGAGCACGGCGTCGCTGGCATCGGCAGCACGTGCGTAACGCAGAGGTGTCATTGCGCTGCCTCCGTTTCCGGCATCGGTGACGGCGCAAACGTTGCCGCGATGGCATCGATGATTCCGTTATGCGCGCCGCAGCGGCACAGGTTGCCGCTCATTCGCTCGCGGACTTCCTCGGCGCTGAACGGCATTGTCGGGGCGTCGAGGTCATCCGTAACGTGGCTGGGGACACCGCGCTGCAGTTCGTCCGCCATGCCGATCGCCGAACAGATTTGGCCTGGGGTGCAGTAGCCGCACTGGAAGCCATCGTGTTCGATGAAGGCCTGTTGCAGTGAATGCAGCTCGGTGGCTGAACCGACGCCTTCGATCGTCACGATGGAGCGCCCGTCGTATTGTACCGCCAGCGCAAGGCACGACAGGATGCGTTCCCCGTCCGCCAGAACCGTGCAGGCGCCGCAGGCGCCCTGATCGCAGCCCTTCTTCGTCCCGTGCAGGTGAAGGCGATCGCGCAGAAAATCCAGCAGGGACACGCGGGGGTCGAATGGGAGCTCGGCGGGCGCTCCATTAACGAGAATGCTCATCGCAGAAACCTCCTGATGCCGGATGTGGCTGATGGTCGGAGAATGCGCCTGTGTGTAACGCAGCCGGTGGCTCCGCGTGCCGGCAGCGCGGTATTGCGGTGTCGTCGTCAGGCAAAGCGATAGGGGCCGCCGCGTTCGAGCGCGGCCCGATACGCGGGCCGCGCGTGGATCTTGTCGAGCCAGGCGATCGTCGCAGGACGCCCCACTTCCAGTCCTCCTCGATCCCGGGCCGCTTCGAGCGGGAAGCTCATCATGATATCGGCGGCGGTGAATGTATCGCCTGCGAACCACGGTCGGAAAGCCAGTTCATGCTCGACGAAATCGAGATGGACATCGATCATCGGCTGCAACTTCTTCTGCGCTGTCTTGCCCACCAGCGGGATGCGTCCCAGCACCAGATCGATCAGCAGCGGCGGCATGAGCGAGCCTTCCGCATAATGGAGGAAGTGGCGGTAGAGCAGTGCCGCGTCGTCGCCATAGGGCTTACCCAG
>NZ_ALVC01000516.1:0-614 GCF_000293195.2 Sphingomonas sp. LH128 | reverse complement strand
TGGCCCATGTGGCACAGCTTCGCTGCCTGGCCGCGCGCCTTCTTGAATAGTCGGGCATCAGGATCTGTGGTCGATGCATGGGTTGTATTGCTGCGCTTCTCGCCGCGAAAATCGCGTTCGGCATTACGGTCGGTCGGCGCTGCTGCCTGCTCGCTGCGGCTGGAAGCCAACCCGGCGTCATCGTCATCTCCGGGGCCGCCTTCATCCTTGGGTCTGAAGCTTTTCGCGCTTGCCCACGCTTCGATCAACGTGCCGTCCACCGAGAAATGATCGTCCGAAAGAAGAGCCTGCACGCGTGGCTGGTTGATGATGGCCGACAGGAGCTTGGCGGCAACGTCCCCGGACAGCAGCCTCTCGCGGTTCTTGGTGAAGACCGTGACATCCCAGATCGGCGCATCCATCGCCAGGCCGACGAACCAGCGAAAGAGCAGGTTGTAGTCCATCTGCTCCATCAACTGGCGTTCCGAGCGGATCGAATAGAAGGCCTGCAGGAGCAAGGCCCGAAGAAGTTTCTCGGGTGGGATCGACGGCCTCCCGATACGAGAATACAGGCCGTCGAAGTCCGCGGACAGCACTTCGAGCGCTTCATCGACAATCGCCCGGATCGCGCGAAG
>NZ_ALVC01000515.1:0-697 GCF_000293195.2 Sphingomonas sp. LH128 | reverse complement strand
CCCATGGCGCGCGAGGACGGCACCCTGCACTTCCTGGCGGACAGCAACGCGGCGATCACCAAGGGCATCGTCTCGCTGGTGATCTCGGCGGTGCAGGACAAGCCTGCCGCGACGGTGGCCGCGACCGACATTGCGGCGGCGCTCGAACCGTTCGACTTGCGCAACCAGCTCTCGTCCAACCGGACGCAGGGCGTGCCCAACATGATCGCGCTGATCCGGGAAACTGCCGCGCGATATGCCCAGGGCTAGGAAATATCTCTGGATCACGGCGGGGGTAATCCTCGTCGGGATCGGCACGCTGGGCATCTTCCTGCCGCTGCTGCCGACGACGATCTTCTGGATTCTCGCCGCCGGGTGTTTCTCGAAGAGCCACCCGGAATGGGCGGAGCGGCTCTATCAACACCCGAAGTACGGCCGCCACTTGCGCGAATGGCGCGACCGGCGGGCGATCAGCCGCAAGGGCAAGATCGCGGCGATCTCGACTATGGGCCTGAGCGTCGCGATCGTATGGTTCACCGCAGGCGAGATGTGGGCGCTGATCCCCCTCGCGGTGCTGGCGACGATCGGGACGTGGATCTGGACGCGGGCGGAATAAATCCTCCCTGAGCTTGCTCGGGGAGGGGGAAAGCAAGCCCCCTCCGTCAGCCCTGCGGGCTGCCACCTCCCCATTCCTGCGGAACAGGGAGGATAAAACGGC
>NZ_ALVC01000514.1:0-642 GCF_000293195.2 Sphingomonas sp. LH128 | reverse complement strand
CCGCCGCGCATCCCGATCCCTTCAACATCCCTCTACGGGATCCTGGAATCAGCAATGCCACATCAAGGCAAGCGCCTTTTTCCGCAGCCTGTTAAGGGAGATGCTGGACTTCCTGATTGGGACTACATCCTGTGAATAGCCGCGAGCACCGCGCTCCATTCGAGCAATTTGGATTGAAACTGTTCCGCTGAGAATGCGTAGCGCGGTTACCAATGAGGGCAACTGCAAGGTGGTGCAGGATGTTCGAAGCTGCCCTCAGGTCAGCGCGATCAGAAGCGGAAGCTGCTGGTCGCCATGACGCTCTGAGTGTCGAACTTGTCGCCGCGATTGATGCTGGCTCCGCCCGAAGGGGTGATGCGGAAGGGATTGGTCGCAGGCGCCGTTCCGGCACCGACATCGACACGGTAATCGCCGGCATTATAGCGGGTGTAGAGGTAGCGCGCACCGATCGAGAGTTTCTTCGCGACCTTGGCTTCAACGCCGCCGCCGACGTTCCAGCCCCAGGCATCTTCCTTACGGTTGACCTCGGTACAGATGTTCGCCCGTTGCTGGTCGCGAAGCTGTTGCTCACCTTGGCGGAGGACAGGCCGCCCGTCACATAGGGCATGATGCCGCTGCGCGTTGTCACGCCGAGCCGGGCAC
>NZ_ALVC01000513.1:0-26044 GCF_000293195.2 Sphingomonas sp. LH128 | reverse complement strand
CTCCTCGGGCTCGACCGGCAAGGCCAAGGGCATCCTCAGCGCGCATCGCGCGGTGTGCCTGCAACTCTGGCGCTGGCCGCAGTGGTATGCGATTTCCGATGATCTTCCCGCCCGCACGTGGTCGGCGAACGGCTTCTTCTGGTCGGGCAACTTCACGATGGCGCTGGGCGGTACGCTTTCGCGCGGAGGGACGCTGGTGCTGCAGCGCTGGTTCGATGCCGCCGAGGCGCTGGAGCTTATGGACGCCGAGCGCGCCAACATGGCGCTCGCCTGGCCGCATCAGTGGGCTCAGCTGGAGGCTGCACCGAATTACCTCGACGTCGATCTGGCCTCTCTTGTTTACGTCTGCAGGAACCAGCCGATCTCGCGCCAGCCCACGGTCAACAGCACATGGGTCGAGCCCGGGCAGGCTTACGGCAATACCGAGACGTTCACACTGATCTCGGTCTTCCGTTCAGGCACGCCCGAGGCGATCGCGGGCAAGTCCCACGGCATTCCGACGGCCGGTTCCACGATCAAGATCGTCGACCCGATGACTGGCGCTACGATGCCGCTGGGCGAGCGCGGGGAGATCGCGGTCAAGGGACCGACGCTGATGCTGGGCTACCTCGGCATCCCGCTCGATGAATCGCTCGACGGCGACGGTTTCCTGCGCACCGCCGATGGCGGCTACGTGGACGGCGAAGGCCGCCTGTTCTGGGAAGGCCGCCTCAACGACATCATCAAGACCGGCGGCGCCAATGTCTCGCCGCTCGAAATCGACGAGGTCATCCGCGCGCACCCCGAAGTCAAGGTCTCGCAGACGGTGGGCGTGCCTGATGAACTGCTCGGCGAACTCGTCGTCTCCTGCATCGTCCCGGTCGAGGGCACCAGCCCCAGCGCAGAGGCGATCCGCGACTTCGCCAAGGAAAAGCTGGCTAGCTACAAGCTGCCGCGCCGCATTCTCTTCGTGGCCGAGGGCGAACTCGAAACTACCGGCAGTGCCAAGATCAAGACCGCCGAGCTGCGCAAGCTGGCGGCGGAGCGGCTGGCAGAGGTCTGAGCGATGGCGGCTCCCGATTTTGCCGACTGGCTCGCCATCTGCAACCTCAAGGCGGCGTATTGCCGCATGCTCGACACCAAGGACTGGGAGGGCTGGAAGCAGCTTTTCACCGAGGATTGCGTGCTCGATACGCGGCCTAGCGGGGGCTCCCGGGAAGAGGGGCGCGAGCGTATCTGCACGATCGTCAGTACGGCGTTGGCGAACGCGAAGACCGCGCACCACGTCCACTCTCCCCAGATCGATATCGATGGCGACCGCGCCCAGGTGGTCTGGGCAATGCAGGACCGGGTCGTCAAGGATGACTTCGCGCTAACCGGCTACGGTCACTATCACGAGACCTGCGTGCGCACGGTCGAGGGTTGGAAGATCGCCGGGCAGGTGCTGACGCGCCTGATCCTCGAGGTCGAGAGTCCGGCGCCCTGAGGTCATCGCCGGGGCGCGTCGCGCGGCAATAGGCGGCGCTCACGTGACCCGCTATGGTGCCATTCGAAGCAGCCGACCCACATGCAGCGGGCGGCGAGGGAGCGGAGGAAGCGTGGGCAAGACCATCGTTATCACAGGTGCCGGATCGGGTCTCGGCAAGGCTCTGGCACGGCGTTTTGCAAGCGAGGGCGAAACGGTGATCCTGCTCGGGCGTACCTTGTCGAAGGTGCAGGCGCTGGCGGACGAGCTGGGTGCGCCCGCGCTCGCAGTGGCATGCGACGTGGCCGATGCCGGTTCGGTCCGCGCGGCTTTCGCGCAGATCGCCGAGGCCCATCCGAAGATCGACGTGCTGATCAACAATGCCGGTATCTACGAACCCTTCACCGTGGCGGAAGCCACGGACGAGCAGATCGACGGCATCCTGAATACCAACCTGAGGGGGCCGATCTATTGCTGCCGCGCGGCGATCCCGATGCTGGAAAGCGGCGGCCTCATCATCAACGTCGGCAGCGAGTCCGTAGCGGTTCCGTTCGTGATGCTCTCGCTCTACCAGTCGAGCAAGGCGGGGCTGGAAATGTTCACTACCGCTCTGGAGGCGGAACTGGAGGAGAGCGGCATCCGCGTCGCCCTGCTACGCGCCGGGCCGATGTACGATGAAGACAAGTCCTCTCCGAACTGGGACCGCGATGCGGCGATGCGCTTCCATATGGGCTGCGCGAAGAACGGGCTGGACCTGCGCGAGCGCCCGGTTTCGCACTCGGCCTCGCCGACCGGCATTTTCCGCGCGGTGATCGACCTGCCGGCGGACGTGCGCGTCAGCCACGTCTCGATCGGCGCGCGCAAGATCTGATCTCGAACACTCTTTTCGGCAAGGACAAGACAATGACCACTCTTCCCGACGCCCGGCTCTATATCGACGGCAAGCTGCGCGATGCTACCGGCGGCGTGACTTTCGACGTTATCAGCCCCTGGACCGGCGAGCCGGTCGGCAAGGCCGCCGACGCCACCGCCGCCGACGTGGACGAGGCGATCGCCGCCGCCCGTCGCGCCTTCGACGAGACCGACTGGGCCACGAACGTCGAAAAGCGCGTCGCCTTGGTCAAAAAGTACCGCGAACTGTTCGAGCGCGAACGTCCGCGCCTGGCGCAGTTGGCGATCCACGAGGCGGGCGCTGCGCAGGGTGCGGTCGGCCGCGCTCACGTCGGGATGGCGATCGACGGCTGGGACGATTACATGGCCGTGTTCAACAAGCTCGAATGGGAGAAGGACTACGGCGAGAAGCAGGCCGCAGGCATCATTCACAAGCGCCTCGGCGTGCGCGAGGCAGTCGGTGTGGTCGGTGCGATCACGCCGTGGAACGTGCCGCTCTACGTCAATATCGGCAAGGTCGTCGCGGCGCTGCTGGCAGGCTGTACGGTAATTCTCAAGCCCGCGCCCGACACCCCGGGCATGGGCGCGATCTTCGGGGAACTGGCGGTCGAGGCAGGCTTTCCGGACGGCGTCATCAATGTCGTGTTCGGCGCCGACCCGGCGCTGGCCGGCGAGATGCTGGTCACCGACCCGCGCGTAGACCTGATCTCGTTCACGGGCTCCACCGGTGTCGGCAAGCGCATCATGGAGCAGGGAGCCGGAACGCTGAAGCGCGTGTTCCTCGAACTCGGTGGCAAGTCGGCCAAGATCGTGCTCGACGATGCGCCGAGCTTTGCGATGGACGTGGCGAGGACCATGCTGGTCTTCCACGCCGGGCAGGGCTGCGCGGTCCACTCGCGCCTGCTGGTGCCTCGCAGCCGCTATGAGGAGGCCAAGGCCGTGCTGAAGGGTGCCTATGGCAACTTTGGCGACAACTGGGGCGATGTGGAGAATCCGGCGCACATCATGGGCCCGGTCGTCTCGAAGCGGCAGATGGAGCGGGTGAAGAGCTACATCGACCTCGGCCAGCAGGAAGGCGCGACTTTGCTCGCGGGCGGCAACATCCGCCCTGACAAGGGGGGCGGCTATTTCGTGGAGCCGACGTGCTTCGTGGACGTTACCAACGATATGCGCATCGCCCAGGAAGAGATATTCGGCCCCGTCCTAGTCGTCATTCCCTACGAGGATGACGAGGACGCCATCCGCATCGCCAACGAAAGCTCTTACGGACTTTCGGGCGGCGTATCGGGCAGCCACGACCGGGCGATCAATATCGCCCGCAAGGTCCGCACCGGCTCGATGAGCGTGAACAACGGCATGTGCATCGCCGGCGACATTCCCTTCGGCGGCTTCAAGGCCAGTGGCATGGGCCGCGAATGGGGCCTTGAAGGCATCGAGGAATTCACCGACGTCAAGATGCTTGCCTGGCCGGTCGGCCAGGTGGAAGCCGCCTGAGGCGCGATGCCGGGGGAGGAGGCTGAGACCGACTACTTCGCGGGCCTGCAGCCAACCCTGGCGGCTGCGGTGACCACGGCCTGCGCGGTGGTCAGTCACAATCTCAACGGGCAGCGCCTCGGCCGCAAGGGCAGGGTGACGCGTGAGCGCATCCTCGCCGCTGCGATCGAACTGATCGAGGACTCGGAGGAACCGGTGACGCTCGGCCGCGTGGCGCGGCACGCGTCACTGGGGATGACTTCGGTGTACAACTACTTCACCGACATGACCGGACTGCTGTTGGCGGTGCTCGCCCCGGTCATGGCGACGGCGGAGGACGATTACCTCTCGCTGGCGCGTGAGCCCTGGCCTGACGAGGAACTCTACGCTCGTTGCTACGGGTTCGTGCGGGCGTACCACGGATTCTGGGCGCGGCACTCGCGGTTGCTGCACTTGCGCAACGCGCTTGCGGACCAGCAGGACGCGCGCATGATGGCGCACCGCATCCGCTCAAGCCGCCCGATCATCGCGCTGCTAGTGAAGCAGATGGGCGATGAGCCGATCGGGCTTGGACCCCATACCTCGATGGCGACGATGGTGATGATCGGGATCGAGCGCTCGGTGACGCTGGTGACGGACAAGGAATTGCGCAAACTGGTCGGCATCGAGCCGGAACTGAGCGAAGATCGCTATCTGGTGCCCGGAGCAAGGCTGATGGAATTCGCGATCAGCGACGCGAGGCAGTAAATCCTCCCCCTTCGGGGGAGGAATTCGCGTCTCACTTCGCCTTGCCGCCTACGCCCTTCAGGTAGGCTTCCATGCCCTTGATGTAGTCCGGGTTCAGCATCAGGCCGCTGTTGCCCATGCGCTCGACCTGCCGCGCGGAATCGCGGCCCAGTTCGGCGCAAAGCTCGATCGCCACCTTGGCTGCGCCCATCTGCTCGCCGTTCTGCTTCGCGAGGTGGCGGCAGAAGTCCATCACCTCGGCTTCGAACGTGTCATCCTCGTAGACCTGGTGGACCAAGCCCATGGTGAACGCCATGTCGGCGCTGGCGGGCTTGTTGGCCATGATGAGCCAACGGGCCCAGTGCGGTCCACAAATCCGCGTCAACCGCGAGACGCCGCCAGAGGCCGGCAGCACCCCGAACAACCCTTCCGGGAAGGCATAGGCCGCGCTTTTCGCCGCGAGGCGGAAGTCGCACGAAAGGCTCATCTCCAGTCCTCCGCCTACGCACATCGCGTGGTGCGCGGCGACGATGGGTTTCTCGACATGCTCAATCTCGTCCCAGAGCTGCTGCATGTTGTTGAGGTTGAGACGATGGTTTTCGCGGATCTTGCTGGCGGAATCGGCCGCGACATTCGCCTCGGAGACGATGTTGCGATTGCCGCCGCGAAGGTCCGCGCCCGAACTGAAGTAACGCCCGGCCGAGCGGATCAGCATGACCTTGAGGTCAGCCCGCTCTCGCAGCCGCAGCACGGCTTCGGTCAGGAGGTCCATCATCTCGCGGCTGATGGCGTTGAGCTTGTCGGGCCGGTTGAGCGTGGCGACGAGAATGCCGTCCGTCTCCTCGGTCAGCAGGTGCGGGGCTTCTTCGGTCATTGTGGTCTCCTCATCCCCGGGTACGCGGCAGACCAAGCCCGCGTTCGGCGACCATGGAGCGATGCACTTCGCTGGAGCCGCCATAGATCGTCGAGCCCGCCGCATGGCGATAGCACTGGTTGAGCAGCGCGACTGCCCCCTCGCGTTTCGAGAGCGAGAGCGGCGCTGTCAGGTCCAGGAGGTCGCGGCTGTCGCTGAGGAACTTCTCGGAGGAGTACATCTTCGCCATCGGCCCGAAGGCGTGATTGGGCTTCTTTTCGATGCTGGACCACTGCGCGCGGTACGTCAGCATGTCCGAGACCCACAAGTGCGCGACGGCGCGCGCCAGACGGCACTGGGTGCGCACTTCGCCGTCGATGCCCAGTTCCCGCGTCACTTCCTCGGCGGCCTCGATCATGGCCTTCATGACCTTGGAGAAGCCGCCGCCGTGCTCCAGTTCCAGCGCGGCGCTCATCGTCCTGGTGCCGCCATCAATCTCGCCCAGACGCCAGGAATCGGGGATCACCACGCCGTCGTAGAAGGTGATATTGGTACGCTCGTCCTGGAAGGTGTGGACGGCCTGCACGGTCACGCCCTCGGTCTTGAGGGGGACGATGAACATCGTCAGGCCCTTGTGCTTGGGGACGTCGGGGTTGGTGCGCGTGAGCATCAGGACGTAGCTCGAAAGGTTGGCGCCGCTGGTCCACATCTTGGTGCCGTCGATCCGCCACGAGCCGTCCTCGAGCTGCGTTGCCTTGCACTGTGCGGCGAAGACGTCCGAGCCACACGAAGGCTCCGAATAGCCTAGCGAACACAGCACGTCACCGCCGACGATCCGGGGCAGCACTTCGGCCTTGAGTTCGTCCGAGCCGTACTTGTCGATCATCATCGCCACCATGGCCGCGACATTGGCGCCTGGGGTGTTGTAGCCCTGCCGCTCCATTTCGCCCATCGCCGCGATGCGCGCATAAGGGGTGATGTTGCGACCGGACAGGTGCTCGGGGAGGCCGGGGAACAGCAGGCTGTGCTCGGCCAGCATCTTGTGGACTTCGGGGACGTAGCCTTCCCAGGAATAGTGGAACTTCGCCTTCTGTTCGGGCGTGACCTTGGTGGCGAACAGTTCGGCGATTTCCGCGCAGACCTGGCGGGCTTCGTCTCCGAGGTCGAAGTCGAGCGGCACTTCGCCCGAAGCGGGCAAGGCGACCGTCTCGCCTGCGTAGAGGCGGCGTCCGGCCTCTTCCAGAGCAAGCGCGGGGTCACCTGCGACCAGCGGCCATGCCTTGGCGCGCAGGTTGTAGAGATGGACGTCGTATTCGTTCGACAGCCCGTAGCCGCCGAAGGTGTGCAACCCCTGCGCAACGGACCGTGCTGCAGCATCGCAGGCGTACCAGTAGGCCAGCGAGATCGTCGCGGCGGCTTCGTCCGAATTGTCGTAGATGTCCCGGATCGCCTTCCAGGCAAGGAACTTGGCGCCATCGACATCGCACAGCAGGTCGGCGAGAGGGTGCGAGATGCCCTGGAATGTGCCGATCAGCTGGCCGAACGCCTTGCGCTCACCCGCGTAGGCAGCGGCCATCTGGAGTGCCTGCCGCCCGATGCCGGAAAGCGCGACCGCCATGTAGAGCTTCCACTCCTCCAGCGCTGCGGCGAACAGCGCCAGTGCATCTTCCCCGGAGCCGAGCACGATCGCTTCGCCCGCGGCAAGGTCCATCTGTGCAACGGGCGTAGTGGCGAGGTTGGGTTCGGTTTTGCCATCGACGCCGGTGACCAGCACCACATCCGACCCACGGCGCGCGATGATCGCCTTGGCCACCGATCCGCCCGCAATCCACTGCCTCGATTGCAGCGAAGTATCTTGCATGGCGATGGTCACCACGGCCTCACCGCTGATCGCGGCCTCGAGTAATTCGTCCTGTCCGCCGAGTTGGCCGAGCAGGCGCACCGCCACCAGCGCCTCGGCCAGCGGTCCGGAGACGAGCGTGCGCCCGGCCTCCTCCATCAGCAGCGCCGTGTCGAACAGGCCTAGATCCATGCCGCCCGCATCCTCGGGCACCCGCATCGCGAAGGCGCCGAGTTCGGCGAGGCCGCTCCACAGAGCGGCGTCGAAGCCGTCGGTCTCCTGGGCCTTGCGGACGCGTGACGTGCTGGAATGCTCATCGAGAAAGCGCGCGAAGGTATCGCGCATCATTTCCTGTTCGTCGGTGAGATCGAAGTTCATGGCAGGCTTTCCCGGAGCTTATCGTTTTGCTTCACCATCGTCCTGAACACAGGTTGGAAGGGTGTTCAATCCGGCCTCGGCGGCAATCGCAGGCACGATGGGGCGGGCGGTAAAGAGCGGGGTTCGACAAGCTAGGCCCGAGCCGATTGGAAGGGCGTATGCGTTGTTTCCGCTCAGGCTGAGCTTGACGAAGCCCCCGCGTGGGAGCGGCAATCGCACAAGCGATGGCTCTGGCGTGCATGTGGCTAGCGCGGCGCGAGCACGATAGTCTCACCGGCAAAAGACAAGCGGGAAGAAGCGCCGGCGCACGCACTCACGGGAGACGAGAGATGGAAATGAACGACATGGTCATCATCAGCGTCGATGACCACATCAGCGAACCGCCCGACATGTTCCAGAACCACTTGTCCGGCGATCTGCTCGAATCCGCGCCCAGGATGGTGAAGGACGAGAACGGCAAGGATGTATGGGTCTACCAGGGGCAGACTTTCGCCTCGGTCGCACTCAACGCCGTGGTCGGGCGGCCTTTCGAGGAATACGGCATGGAGCCGACCTCGCTCGACCAGTTACGCGACGGCGTCTACATGGTGGACGAGCGGGTGAAGGACATGGACGTCAACGGCGTTGCCGCCTCGCTCAACTTCGGATCGGTCTTCGACTTCGCAGGTGGCCGCCTGCACCGGGTGCCCGACCGCGACCTCGCGGTGAAGCATGTCAGCGCCTATAACGACTGGCACATCGATGAATGGTGCGGCGCGCATCCGGGGCGCTTCATCCCCTGTGCTATCCTGCCGACCTGGAACATGGACGCGACGATCGCCGAACTGAAGCGGGTCAGCGCCAAGGGCTGCCACACCGTGTCGATCAGCGAGAACCCGACCTGCCAGGGCCTGCCGAGCATCCACAACGAGTACTGGAAGCCGTTCTACAAGGCTATCGCCGATCTCGACATGACGATCTGCATCCACATCGGCGGCGGCAATCCTGCGCCGCATGCGTCGATGGAGACTCCGATCGAGGCGTGGATCTCGACGATGCCGATGACGATCGCCTATGCCGCGTCGGACTGGCTGCAGCTTGAGGCGCTGCACGAGTACCCGGACCTGCGCATCGCGTTGTCGGAAGGCTCGATCGGCTGGGTGCCCTATTTCACCGAGCGGGCCGACTTCTCCAACTCGCGCCACAAGTACTGGACGCATTCGCGCTTCCAGGACCTGAAGCCGAGCGAGATGTTCAAGCGACACTTCCTGAACTGCTTCATCGACGATGCGTTCGGATTGCAGAACATCGGCTTCATCGGCGAGGACAACATCGCCTATGAGTGCGACTATCCGCATTCCGACACGCTCTGGCCCGAAGTGCCGGAGCGCCTGTGGCCGACGATCAATCACCTGACCGACGCGCAGATCGACAAGATCACGCACGGCAACGCGATGCGCTGGTTCCGTTTCGATCCCTTCAAGCACCACGCCAAGGCCGATCTGACGGTCGGTGCGCTGCGGGCAAAAGCTGCAGCGGCAGGCGTGGACATCACTCCCAAGTCCTCGCTTGGCGAGCGGCCGCTGGCAGAAGGCGAAGTGCGTCCGGTCACCTCGGGCGACATCATGAAGATGTTCATGCGCCACGACGATGCCGACCGCCTCAACCGCATGGCCGGGCAGGAGGTCTGAGAAAAGGGAGGCGTCGTTTCGGACACGGCGCCTGACCCTTCGACAAGCTCAGGGTGAGCGGACTTGGTTTAATGCCCTTTGAATTCCGCCCAGGCTGAGCCTGTTGAAGCCTCATCGGCAAAAGAAAAGGCCCCGCGAGACGTGCTCGCAAGGCCTTTTCCCGTTGGGATATGTGAAAGTCAGGCGGCGTGCGAGAACTGCTCGACGCTGGCTTGTGCATGCTGCGCCGCCGGATCGGGCAGGCAGGCACGCATAGCGTCGCGCAGGCACTGGAACAGCGCCTCGGGGTTCACCTTGTCATCCTTGCCGTAGACGATGCTGACGACCAGCGGATGGCCTTCCGGCTGACGCGGGACGAGGCCGCTCAGCGCATCGGCACCGGTGGCGAAACCGGCCGGGCCGAACAGGTGGCGCGGATCGCGGCAGGCGTCGATACGAGCCATCATTTCCGAGAATGCGAACTTTTCCTGTTCGACCGCCTCGGCGTTGAGACGGCGCACCATGCCTTCGCAGCGCTGGCGGGTGACGGTGGACAGCATCAGCCAGCCCGGTGCGTTGCGCGCCAGAGGCTCCTTTACGCCGCCGGCCAGTTCGCGGGTCGCGGCGGGGGCACGAGGGCCATGGCGCCAGTTCACGATCTGCGCGTCGAGGCCGACCATCGAATGCAGCGCCACCGAAAGGCCGGTCTGCGCGACAAGGCGGTCCATCAGGCGCACGATACGGCCGTCACGCACCAGTTCCGGCTGACCGGAAGTGCCGATCAGCGCCGCGCGAGGGGTAAGGCTGTAGGCGCGCGAGTAGGGGTCCTTGTGCAGCAGACCCAGCTCGACGAGGCTCGAAAGCAGCTCCGAGGTGCTCGACTGCGGCCGGTTGTACCGACGCACGATGTCCATGACGGTCGCTTCACGGTGCGCGTCGTCGAAGTACTCCAGTACCTCGATCACGCGACGTGCGATCTTTGCCTTGTTCGATGACGTTGCCTTGCCAGCCATGAGGTCTCTCTCCTTCCCTCTTGCGTGGTTGATGAACTCGATCGTTAGCGCCGAGTACTGCCTCAATCCCCGAGTCGTTTCCGAGATAACTGAGTCATTCTCGTTTTTTGCTGACTTTGGTTAGCATCAACAGAGGTGTTCATCAATAGAAGTTTTTGTATACGAATGTCGAACATGTGGCAGATGGCGCAATCCGTCGGTCGAGCCTGTTTCCAAACGCTGCGGGCTACGAGATGATACAGGCCCGCGATCGGGAGGGATGGTCAATGCCGCCGGAGCGGTCCATGCCGGTACGAGAACACCGGGAATCACTCAGGGACCATATGAAAAGTGTCGGAATTGGCGACCTGACGGGTTCTAGGTCGAGGTTTGCCTTGAGCGGGCCGGATTGGGGCGGGCCGATTTCTTTCATCGATGGCGATAGCGCACCGAATGAGGCGGACGGACGAAATCCGCCGCCATGGCCGGTGGTGGGAATTGGGGCGCACCACGAGGGCGGTGCCGAAAAGTTGGATACTTTTGTCGAAGATGGTTTCGATCCTTTTCAAATCCGGAAAGCCGTAGAGGCTTGCCCGATCGCTGCGGCGACGCTTGTTCAACTGCTGCGGTTGCTGCCGTCGCTGGGTTTGAAGGATGGGCTTGTTGCCGAGTCGCTGGCTTATGCGGCGCTTCAGGGTGGCAACGAACATCGCACGTGGCTGGCCCGGCGCGCACCACCGGACGCAAAGCGCGGGCCAGGCGCCGTCCGTCTTGTGCGGGAAGGGGATACGGTGATCGCGACTCTCGATCGTGCCGGAGCGGGCAATGCGATCGATCGATCGATGCGCGATGCCCTGTCGGAAGCCTTTGCGCTGGTGAACCTCGATCCCACGATTACCTCGATCACGCTGCGCGGGGAGGGGCGCTGCTTCAGCGTCGGTGCGGACATCGGGGAGTTCGGGACGACGCTGGACCCGGCGACGGCGCATGCGATCCGCCGCCGGACGCTGCCCGCCAATCAGGCGGTGCTGTGCGCCGACCGCTTCGTCGCCGAGATCGATGGCGCCTGCGTGGGGGCGGGACTCGAACTTGCCGCCTTCGCGGGGCGCGTCACGGCAACGCGCCGATCATGGTTTCAATTGCCGGAACTGGCGATGGGGATCATTCCGGGCGCGGGAGGCTGCGTCTCGCTGACCCGCCGGATCGGGCGCCATCGCACGGCGCTTCTGGTGCTGTCAGGCCGACGCCTTAGCGCGAAGAAGGCGCTCGAATGGGGGCTTGTCGATGCGCTGGTGGATTAATTTTCCGCCCGCGATCACGAGGCGCACGTCGTTCTTGTCGAAGCGGGCCTGAACTTCGGCCCAGGGGCGGTCGAGCAGGCAAAGGTCGGCCGTGGCACCGATCGCGATCCGGCGCTGGCGTGAAAAATCCGCCGGGTCCGCGAGATAGAGCGCCAGTGCGTTTTCGGGTGTGAGCGCTTCGTTCGGTCCGATGACCGCACCGCCGGGCGTGCGGCGGCTTATGGCGGCGGCCATGGATTTCCACGGATCCGCAGAGCCGTAAGGGGCATCGCTCCCGCCGGCGAGGGGCATGCCTGCCGCCTTCAGGCTGCGCAACCGGTAGAGATCGACGTGATGCCTGGGATCGACGTCGGCCAGATAGCGGTCGCCGCGCTCGGCAATGAAGTGGGGCTGGACGCACGCTGACAGGCGGAGGCCATGCATGCGCGCCACCAGATCGGGAGAGGCGACGGAGACATGCTCGATCCGGTCGCCGGGCGCGCTCCCGTCTGCTTCGAGCAGGGCGAGCGTGAACACCAGTTCAACTTCGGTGACGCAGTGCACGGCCAGGGCACGGCCTTGTGCGCGCCCGGCCCGGATTAGGCTCAGTGCCGCATCTAAGTCGGGCAGGGCATTTTCGTGGAGATGCAGCTTGAGCGGGCCAAGGGTGCAGTGCGGTGGAAATTGCTCGGACAGTGCCAGACTTCCGGCGAGCGTCGGTGCTTGGAGCAGTCGCCCCTCAGCGCGTTGCTGTGCGAAATGCTGCGCCACGACAGCGTCGTTGCGCGGCGACATGTCCGTCACGCCGGTGATGCCGAAGCGGGCAAGCTGGCTGCTGGTTTCCGCGAAATCGGGGAGCGTGCTGCCGAGCGTGCGGCTGAGCCACGCGTCTTCGTCGAACAGGCGCCCGGTGAAACGCCCGGCTTCGCGTTCAAGCCCCGGTGGCGGATCGGCAAGGGCAAGCAGTGCTTCCAGCGCGCGAGAATTGAGAAGCCACATTCGCCCGGTGCGATGCTGCATACGCACCGGTCGATCCGGAACCATGCGGTCCAGCATCCTGGCATCGGGCAAGGTGCCGCCAAGGACGCTCTCGTGAAAATCGACGGCGCGCAGCCATCCGGTGCCCGGTATCTCAAGGGCCTGCGCCAACTGAGCGGGGCTCAGAACGCTGGGCGGTCCACAGGACACCGAGGCTTGCTGCGCGGCGAGCGCGGCGAGGTGGATGTGATGATCGTGCAGTCCCGGAAGCAGCAATCCGCCGCGCGCATCGATGACCTGCTCTCGGGGGCGGGGGGACAGGTTTCCGATCGAGGCGATGCGTTGCCCTTCGATCCTGACGTCACCGTGGGACAGGCCCCAGATTTCTGCTTTGCGGATCAGCATGGCGCCAGCGCGCCGAGATAGCGCGCGGTATCGGCTCCGATCGGGCGCACGGCCGCCTTGAGGGGGCGTGTGCCCACGATCGGGAAAAGATGGCCGACAGCTTGTCCCCAACCGCGCAGTTCGGCGTCGATCATCGCGCGATTATGCGCGCGTTCCTCGGCGAGCGCCATCGCGCAGATGGCGCTCATCGACAGGCCGATGCGCTGCGCGACGCCGCTTTCATACGCGGCAAGCCCTTCGCGTGCGGCGACGATGCCGGTGAGCGGATCGGCCACGGCGTCCGCCACGTAGCCGATGCCGCCCCCCGCTTCGGCCATCGCGCGGGTGAGGCCGCCCGCGACGCCGCAGTCGTTGCCGATGCCGACCCAGTCGGCGGCCTCCCCGCTTGCTCCGTGCCCGGTGATCGACAGCCAGACCAGCCCCGGCGTTTGGCGGATCAGTGTCTCGGCGTCGATGCCGAGGTGGCGCAATGCGCGGGGCCGCGAGGATTCGATCACGATGTCCGCGCGCCGGATCAGCGCGACGAGCGCGGCCTTCTGTGCATCGTCGGCGAAATCGACAAGGATGCTCGCCTTGCCCTGGTTGATCCGGTCGAAGGTCGCCGGATCGTCGCGGCGGATCAGGTCGGGCCGGGTGAGGCTTTCGACTTTCACGACTTCCATGCCTGCCTGCCAGAACAGGTGGCCCGCCAGTGGCCCGGCCCATATCGCGGAAAGATCGACGACCAGCGCTTGGTGCAGGGCTGCCCTTTTCCGGTTTTCTCCGCGCAGCATTACCTCGAGGGCGGGAAAGGCGGGGATCTCGTCCATGCGAGCGACGGGTAGCCCCAGCGTGCGTCCGGTCTCGACGAGATCCCTGACGTCATGGCGCAGCACGGCTGCAGCAATCGCGTTCCAGTCGCGCGTGTCGATCGTGTCGTCACCGAAAAGCGCGGGCAGCAGTTCGCGGTCCACGTCGCGGATCAAAGTGAGCGCGAACCAGTTGCCGTCCCGCGTGGGCATCAGCCGACTGCCGCCGAGCCCGGCTGAGGTCGTGCCGCTGATCATATAGCCGCCACCGGCGGCGCGCTCTCCCATCAGGGTAGCGCCAGCGAGGCGCGGCAGGCCATGGGCTTCGGCCATCGCCTGCAACTGCCGGTCGGCCCACCGCGCCAGAGGGATCTCCGGGCCTTGCGTGATGTGCTCAGCCGGCAAGGACTTCCTTGACCTTGCGGCGCAGCAGCTTGCCCATTTCGTTGTACGGAAGCTCCGCGACGAAGGCGATCTTCTCCGGCACGCGCGAGGACCGCAGGCGCAAGCGGACAAGGTCCTTCAATTCGGTCTCCTCAGGGGCATCGAAACCATCGCGCGTGACGACGGCGACGCCGACCGCCTCGCCCCACTCGACCGAAGGGATCGCACAGGCGCAGGCGTCGGCGACGGCGGGATGGGTGAGTAGCACGTCCTCGATCTCGCAGGGCGACATGTTCTCACCCCCGCGCACGATCACGTCGTCGGCGCGGCCGGAGAGGAACAGGTAGCCGTCCTCGTCCATGTAGCCGGCGTCTCGGGTGGGGAACCAGCCTTGCGCGTCGAGCGCACTCTTTTCCTTGTACTCGCCGGAAACCTGCTCGCCGCGCACGTAGATTTCGCCGGGCTCACCCAGAGGCAGGACTTCACCGTTCTCACCGCGGATCTCGATCTCGACCGTCGGGATCGGCTTTCCGAGCGAGGTCAGGCGGGCGCGAACCTTCGGATCATCGGACGCCAGCGCCTCGCGATGGTCGTCGGGGCCGAGCAGGGCGACGGTGGAACTGGTTTCGGTAAGGCCGTAGGCATTTGTGAAGCCCGCCGCCGGGAAACGCTCAAGCGCCTTGTGTATGACCTCGAGCGGCATCTTGCCGCCGCCATAGGCGATGGCACGCAGCGATGCGGTTCGGGCGGCGGTGCCGCTCTCCATGGCGTCGACGATGCGTGCCAGCATGGTCGGCACGACGAAGGCATTTGTGATCGCCTCCGCCTCGACGAGCGCCAGCCAGCCTTCGGGCGAGAAGGCGGGCAGCATGACGATCTTGCGCTGGGCATAGATCGAGGACAGCAGCGCCGAGATGCCGGCGATATGATAGGGCGGCACGACCACCAGCGCGGCATCGGCCTCGCCGGCACTGGCGAATTCGACCGTGCCCAGAATATAGCCGAGCAGGTTCGAGTGGCGCAGGATCGCCGCCTTGGGCGCGGCCGTGGTGCCGCTGGTGAAGAGCTGGATCGCGATGCCTTCACCGGGATCGTATTCGCGCGCGTCGTCCGCCGGGACCGTCTCCTGCGCCTTGAGGGTGAATTCTTCGCGCGAAAAGATCGTGTGGCCCTGTCCGTCTGCGATGCGCGTCACGCGCTCCTCGTCGCCGATGACGAGGGCGGGGGCGATGCGGCCCAGCAATGCGGCGAGGTCGGCGTCGGGAAGGCGATAGTTGAGCGGGCAGTACGGTACGCCGGCCAGCGCCGCACCGAACACTGCGATCACCGCCGCCTCGCTGCTCTCGTCGAGGAGGGCGACATATTCCGCGCCGCTGTCCTGGATGATCGAGAAGGCGCCGCGTGCTGCGGCGAGAAGGTCGCCGTAAGTCCAGCGCTTGCCATCGCAGACGAGGCCGACGCGGTCGGGCGCGGCCTCGGCCGCCATTTCGAGAAGGAGGGCAATGTTCATGGGCGCGTGCCAGCTATCTTAGTGTCAGTCCGAGGCGGGAAGCGGCTTGGCGTCCTTGACGACGAGCGCCTGCCCATCGACAGAGAGCGAGCCCTTGCCGGGCTTCACGCAAAGCAGTTCGTAGTTGCCGTCGGTATCGACGTAGCGCTTGCCCATCAGCGTACCGGCCGAGAAGTCGGCGGCGAGGGGGGCGGCATCGGCAGGCTTGGCCTCGCCCATCGCTGCGCCGCCGCATTCGATCTGCCCGTCGGCGGCGCGGATCACCATCACCTCCGTATCGCAGGCGGCGCTCTTCAGGCGGGTTCCAGGCTTCATTTCGGGTTCCTTGTCCTCGTGTGTGCGTCTTGTCTCGACGGGCGCTTGGTGCGCCGGCGGCACGGTTTCATCTTACGCCCTCCTCCGTGCAGCGTTCAAGGCGCCGCAAGGTTGAGTGCCTGTACAGGTCGAAAAGCGTTCAGGCGATCGCGCCCTTGGCCTTCCACTCCTCGATCTTGTCCCACTCGACGCCCATTTCCATGAGGACGATCTCGGTGTGCTCGGAGGCTTGCGGCGACCGGGTGGTCTCCACGGCCTCACCGTTCCACTGGACCGGGCCGCGCACGAGCTTGAGCGGGGCGCCGCCGTCGGCGCCCTCGACTTCGACGATCATGTCGTTGGCAAGCGCCTGCTCGTCGGTCAGCAACTCGTGGAAGCTCTGGATCGGCGCCCACTGACCGGAGAAGGTCTTGAGGTGCTGGCGCCAGTATTCGAAGGGTTGGGAAGCGAACGCCTTCATCAGGATGTCGCTAGCCGCCCCGGCATTCTCGAAAAGCGCGCGCGGTTCGGAGAAGCGGGGGTCGTCGGCGGCTTCCGGTACGCCGAGATGCTCGAACATGCTGCGGATGTGACCGGTCGGCGAGATCGTGCAGAGGTTGATCGTGCCGTTATCGCTGGTCTGATAGTTGCCCATAAACGGATTGCGCGCTGCGCCGCCCGAGCCCGGCATCGGATTGCGCGTGAGCACGCCGGTCTCCGCGACTTGCGCGATCACCGCGCCCGATGCCCAGGCGGCGGCGCTCAGCAGCGAGACGTCGAGCTCGACGGCCTCGCCGGTCTTCTCGCGGTGGAACAGCGCGGCGGAGATTCCGCCCGCGATGAACATGCCGCCGATGGAATCGCCAAAGGCCGGGATGCCCTGCGAGATCGGGCCGGGCAGTTCCTCCGGGGTCATCGAATAGGCTATGCCGCTGCGTGACCAGAAGCAGGTGCCGTCGAAGCCGCCTACCTCGCGCTCAGGCCCCTTGTTACCCAGCGCCGAGCCGCGGGCGTAGATGATGTTGGGATTGACCGCGCGGATATGCTCGACATCGAACTTGTTCTTCTGGCGCACCTGCGGAAGGTAGTTGGTCAGGAACACGTCGCACTGCTTCGCCAGTTCGTAGAGCACTTCCTGACCTTCAGGCGTGGAGAGGTCGATGCCGACGCTGCGCTTGCCGCGATTGGGGTGCTCGAACAACGTATGGCGAAGCGGGTCGAGCGTGACGCCGCCCATGTTGAGGAAGCCGCGCTGGGTGTCGCCGCGCACGGGATGCTCGATCTTGATGACGTCGGCGCCCCAATCCGCGAGGACGCCGCCCGCTGCAGGCGTGAAGGTGAACTGTGCCACTTCGAGGACGCGCACGCCCTGCATGACCTTTGTAGACATCTGCTGCCAATCCCCGTGATCTTCTGTGTGGCGCCCGGTTTTCTGCCGTTTGCACTTGTCGGTCCGGTGTGCGCGCAAAGGCATGAGGGATCAACCGGGTGGCCCATCGTGCGGACGATCATGCCTGCAGATGCCTGCTTTTCCATCGTTTCTCGACCTGTGGGAGGGCAATGCGCAGGCGAATGTCGCGGAGGCGATAATGTTGCCGAAAGCGCTCTGAAAGATGCGAATTTCGCAATTGACCGGGTGTTCAAAAAATACTAACCCAGCTTAGTAAGTGAATAAATCCGACCGTTCAGGTTCGCAGTTTTCGGAGAAACGCCATGAAGAAGTTCGCCACGCTCGTCGCTGTCGCCGCCATCGCTTCGGTCCCGGCCGTCGCTTTCGCCGAGACCACCCAGGTCCGTGAAGCCACCGAGGAAGCCGCTGCCGGTGCCGTATCGCTCAACGCCGGCAAGATGCTCTATGCCGCCGACGGCTACCGCATTGCACCCATCTATCGCGTCACTGCCGAGGGCAATCCGCAGGTCATCCTCAACGGTCGTCTCGTGACCGTTCCGGCCTCGAGCCTCAGCGACAACAGTGGCAAGGTCACGACTTCCATGTCGAAGAAGGAACTTGCTGCCGCGAAGTAAGTTTTCCCGATACTCTCAAGAAGAAGAGGGCGGCGCCTGGTGGCGTCGCCCTCTTTTTTGTGGCGTTGGAGGATAAGCCCACCTCGCTGCGGTTAAGTTCGCCTGCAGCTCACCAAGCCTCGCGGCCCTTCTGCATGCGGGAGGGCGAAACACGATGCTCTCATTCCCTACTGCTTGCAGGAGGGGCAGGGGTGGGCAAAAGCGCTTATCCCCGGCTGACGTTATCGTAGATGCGCGTCATGAAATCGAGAAGGGTGTTCACCTCGTCCTCGGAAAAGCCGGCGAACATCTTGAGTTCGCTTTCGGTCGCGATGGCGCCCAGCTTGTCGAGGAGAGGCCGAGCCTGCTCGGTCAGGTAGACGGCGCGGGCTCGCCGATCGTCGCGGCGGTCGCGGCGCTCCAGCAAGCCCTCTGCACAGAGGCGGTCGATCAGGCGGCCGGCGGAAGCCTCCGACATTTCGAGATATTCCGCGACGGTCCGCTGCGTGGACCCTGGATAGCGCGCGACGATCGCGATCATCGCCCATTGCGAGCGGGTCACGTTGAGGGCGGCCACCTTGCGATCGAAATTATTGCGCTGCAGCCGCGCCACGATGGTCATGCGCAAGCCAACCTGCCGTGTCGGGGTCTCGTCGCGCATGTTGAACGGGTTGCTGATCGTTCCTACCGGTTTTTCGTCGGCTTCAGTCGCCACCAGATGCTCCTTGTGCTGCGCCGTCAGACGCGTTCGATGATCATGGCAGGGGCCATGCCGCCCGCCGCGCACATCGTGATAAGACCATAACGCCCGCCGGTGCGCTCGAGTTCATCGAGAGCGGTGCCGATCAGCATGGCGCCGGTGCCGCCGATCGGGTGGCCGAGCGCCATCGACCCGCCATTGGGATTGACCTTGGCGCGGTCGAGGTCAAGGTCGCGGATGAACTTCTCGACGACCACGGCGAAGGCCTCGTTCACTTCGAAGACGTCGATGTCCTCCACGCCGAGGCCCGCCTTGGCGAGTACCTTGCGTGCTGCGGGCACCGGGCCGTTGAGCATGAGGGTGGGGCAGTCGCCCGTCTCGGCCATGGCGACGATGCGCGCGCGCGGCTTGAGCCCGTGGGCCTCGGCGTAGTCCTTTGAGGCCAGCAGGATCGCCGAAGCGCCGTCGACGACGCCCGAGGAGATGCCGACGTGATGGATCGGCTTGATCTCAACGTCCGGGTAGACCTGGTTGATGAGTTCGCCGTAAGTCTTGCCGCCGGACGCCGAGGGCATGTTCAGGAACATCTCGAAGGCGGGCTTGAGCTGCGCAAGGCTTTCGGCGGTGGTTTCCGGGCGCGGATACTCCTCGTGGTCCAGGATGACGTTGCCCTCATCGTCCTTCACGACGATGGTGGACTTGTCGAAGCGACCCTCGGCGATGGCTACCGCGGCGCGGCGCTGGCTCTCCACGCCGAGCGCTTCGAGTTCCTGGCGGGAGATGCCTTCCATAGCGGCGATGGCGTCGGCGCAGACGCCCTGATTGGATTGCGGGTGCTTTGCCTGGAGGCGCGGATTGCCCGCACCCATGCCGGCGCTGCCGACGCCCGCCTCGCGCATCTTCGCGCCGTACATGCCAGCGTAGGAGAGCATGTCCATGCCGCCTGCGACCATGAGGTCCGCCATGCCCGACTTGATCATAGCGGCCGACAGGCTCGTGGCGGTGAGGCTCGATCCGCAGAAGCGGTTGAGGGTCACGCCGCCTGCCTTCACGTCGTAGCCTGCGTCGAGCGCCGCCATGCGTCCGATGTCGCCGGCCTGCAGCCCCATTGCCGCCGAGACGCCCCAGATCACGTCGTCGACGTCGGCGGTGTCGAGATCATTGCGGTCCTTCAGCGCAGCGAGAACCGTTGCCGAGAGATGTTCGGGATGCATCTGCGACAGCGCCCCCTTGCCCATCTTTCCGAGCCCGCGCGGGGTGCGCACGGCGTCGATGATGTAGGCCTCGGTCAAGACAGGTCTCCTCGTATTTCTTTCGCGCAGCAAAGCGCGGTTTCCTGCGTGATGCGGGCGCTTTGCGGCTTTGGCAATCTGGGGTGCGGGCGCTATCGCCGCGGCGATTGCTGACTATAGTTAGTATGTCGGAATCGTGTTCGCTTGCGTCAATGGATCGTCTTCGCGATGGGCAGGTTGACGCTTGCGCCGGTGCGTTCAAGATCGGCGCACAGATATAACGACAGGGGACAGCAGCGATGGCGACGGCGCAGGAAGAGGAGGCAGGCGGGGCCTTCGCACCGCTTCGCGAACGCACGTTCCGCAATATCTGGACGGCCAGTCTCTTCTCCAACTTCGGCCAGCTCTTCCTCGGCGTCGGTGCGCAATGGGAGATGACGCGGCTCAGCAATTCACCCAGCATGGTCGCCCTGGTGCAGACCGCGATGATGATCCCGTTGATGCTGGTGACCCTGCCCGCAGGCGCCATCGCCGACATGTTCGACCGTCGCCGGATTGCCATGACCGGCCTGACGTTCAGTGCGGTGAGTGCGGCAATCCTGGCGGCAGTGACGTTCCTTGGGCTGACGACGCCCTGGCTGCTACTGGCTTTCTGCGTACTGACCGGGGCAGGCGTGGCGCTGTTCTCGCCGTCGTGGCAGGCCTCCATCCCTGAGCAGGTCTCGCGCACACATCTGCCTGCCGCGGTGGCGCTGGGAACGATCAGCTACAACGTCGCGCGCAGTTTCGGGCCTGCGTTGGGCGGAGTGATCGTGGTGATTTACGGTGTGAAGGTTGTGTTCGGCATGACCTCGCTGCTCTACCTGCCGCTGCTCACTGCGTTCTTCTTCTGGCGACGCAGGCACGTGCCTTCCCGGTTGCCGCCGGAGCGGATCGACCGCGCGATCCTGACCGGTGCGCGCTACGCGCTGCATGCTCCGGCGGTGCGTACCGCGCTGCTGCGGGTGCTCGGCTTCGGGCTGTCGACGGCGACGGCCTCTGCGCTTGCGCCGCTGATTGCAAAGGATCTTCTCCAGGGCAATGCAGCGACTTTCGGCATCCTGCTTGGCGCACAAGGCGTCGGTGCAGTGGGGGGAGCGCTGTTCGTGAGCCAAATTCGGGCGATGGTCTCGACCGAGTGGGCGATAAGGCTGTTCGCGATCGCCAGCGGAGTTGCCCTCGTCGCGATAGGGTTCAGTCACTCGCTGGTGCTGACCTGCCTTGCCTTTCTCGTCGTCGGGGCGGGCAACATCCTTACCGTCGCCATGCTCAACGTGACGGTCCAGCTTTCCGCGCCGCGTTGGGTCACGGCGCGGGCACTTTCGCTGTTCTCCTCCGCGATCACGGCCGGGATCGGCATCGGCGCATGGGGCTGGGGAGTGGTCGCCGCCCGCCATGACGTCGCCTTCGCGCTGGTCGCGTCGGGCCTCGCTGTTGCTGCCACGGCGCTGCTGGGCATGGTCCTTCCGATCCGCGAGGAGCCCGAGGCCGACATGGATTCGGTCGAGATCGGTCACGAACCTTCGGCCACTCTGCCGCTCACCCTGCGCTCCGGCCCGCTGGTCGTCGAGGTCGAGTACGACGTCGATCCCGAACTCGCCCGCGAATTCTACGAGGTCATGATGACCATGCAGAGGGTGCGCAAGCGCATCGGCGGCTTCGACTGGACCATCGCGCGCGACATCGAGAACCCGGCATTATGGACAGAGCGATACCACTGTCCGACCTGGGGCGACTACCTGCGCATGCGCGGGCGCTACACCCAGGCCGATTACGCTATTCAGGCCCAGGCAGACGGCTTCAACCGTAGTAACAATGGCCGCCGTGTGCGCCGCCGTCTCGAGCGCCCTTTCGGCTCCGTGCGGTGGAAGGCGGAGTCCTATGATCCACGCCAGGAAACGATCGGCTACATCACCCCGGGTACCTGAAGCACCGCCAAATCTGCCGCTGCGATATCTGGGCGAAGGTCCGGCCGATCACTGGAACACGTAACAACCTCGTGTAGCCTCGCGTCAAAAGCAGATGGGAGGGATATCGTGAAGACAGCAGGGACTTTCGCGTCCATATTCGCATTAGCAGTGGTGGCGCCGGTTTCGGTGCACGCGCAGGAGGCACAGAATGCCGCCGCAGCGGACGAGGGCGCGATCATCGTCACCGCGCAGCGCCGTGCCGAAGCGCAAGTGGACGTGCCGATCTCGATCACCAACCTGTCTAGCGATGCGCTCAAGACCGCCAGCGTGCAGCAACTGGCGGACATCGGCAAGGTTACCCCGGCGCTGCGCTTCGACTTCGCGGGCGGGTTCTTCCAGCCCACCATTCGCGGCATCGGCACGGCGGTGACGACTTCGGGCGGGGGCGGCAATGTCGGCATCTACATCGACGGGTTCTACTCGCCCAACCCGCTGGCGGCCGACTTCGATCTCATCAGCGTGAACTCGATCCAGGTGCTGAAAGGGCCGCAAGGCACGCTGTTCGGCCGCAACACCACCGGCGGCGCGATCCTCGTCACCACTCGCGAGCCGTCCACTTCGGGCAATGCTTTCGAAGGTCGCGTGACTTACGGCCGCTACAACGAGGCCAAGGCCGAAGCCTTCACCAACTACGTCATTTCCGACCGTGTGGCACTGAGCCTAGAGGGCCAGTATCGCCGCGGTAACGGTTGGCAGCGCGACATCTCCAATGATGATCGGCGCGTGGGCGACTACGAGAACTGGTCGTTCCGTCTCGGCCTCAAGGCGGAACTGACCGACACGGTGGACGTCCTGCTGCGCTACAAGCACGGCCAGGTGGACGATCCCTCGACCATGCTGGCGTCCAGCCTCGACACCTCAGATTTCGGGCTCGGTGCGCCGTTCGGTGGAGTGCCGGGGACTTACACCACGGCGAAGAACCGCATCGCCAGCGGTTCGGTGCCGGAAGTCTTCCGCTCTAATACCGACGTAGTGCAAGGCACGATCCGCGCCGATCTCGGCTTCGCGGACCTGACCTCCTACAGTCAGTACCGCAGCGAAAACTCGTTCATGTCGCAGGACCTCGACTATTCCGGATTGGACCTGTTCCAGCTTGGCCTGCCCAACCTCAACGAGACCTGGAGCCAGGAACTGCTGCTCACCTCCAAGGCGGGGCCAAAGCTGCAGTGGACGGCGGGTTTGTTCTACTTCCAGAACACCGACACCTATATCACCTACATCAACAACGGCGGAAACGCGCCTGACCAGCGTATCCGGCTCGGCGGATCGAGCACCACGGTCAGGAGCTACGCCGCGTTCCTCGACGCCACTTACGAGATCACGCCGCAGCTTTTCCTGACCGCGGGCGCGCGCTATTCGATCGATAAGATCGTCGATGCCTACTGGAACCAGCAGTTCCTGCTGACCGAGATGCCGGTGCCGAACATCTCGAACAACAAGCTGACCCCGCGCGTGGTGCTGCGCTACAAGCCGACCGACAGGACGAGTATCTACGCCTCGTTCACGAAGGGCTACAAGGCGGCGATCTCGGACGTCGGCGGCTCGTGCCAGATCCCCGACACGAACTACACCTGCAACCGCGTGCAGCCAGAGGACATCAACGCCTACGAAGTGGGCTTCAAGTACGAGGACCGCGGCCTCTCGTTCGAGGCGGCGGGGTTCTACTACGATTACAAGAACCTGCAGGTGTCGATCTACCGCACCGGCACGGCGGAGATCATCAACGCCGCGACCTCGGAAATCTACGGGTTGGAGGGTGCGCTGCACTACCAGGTCACGCCCGCTTTCCAGATCAACGCTGGCGCGTCCTACGTCCATGCGCGCTACAAGCGGTTCAACAACGCGCCGGTCTACGTGCGCTGTTCTGAACTGGGCGAGGAAACCGCTGCGACTTGCGCCGCCAACGGGATCACCTTCGTCGTCGTTCCCACTACGCTGGAAGACGTGACGATGCAGCGCACGCCCGAATTCACCGGCTTCGTCGGCGCGCGCTACGAGACGGACCTGGCCGGCGGGGAACTCGCGTTGTCGGGCAACCTGTTCTACTCGTCGAGCTTCTTCTTCGGTCCCTCGGGCGTGCAGTTCAAGCAAGGGGGCTATGAGACCCTGGCCCTGCGCGCGCAGTGGAATGCGCCGGACGACAAGTTCCACGTCGCGGTCTTCGGGGACAACGTCACCAACAGCCGCTACCTCACGCAGGCGCAGTATTCGAGCTTCGGCATCGGCGCGAACTGGAGCAAGCCGGTGACTTACGGCGTGGAATTCGGAGTGAAGTTCTGACTTCGAGCCGTCCCCGCATGGGGATTGTCCCCGGCACGCGCGCTTGCTGACGTGCGGGAACAAGGCTGAACGCAGCGAAAAGGGAGAGAGCGATGTCGCAAGACGCAAACAGGACTTGGCGTGTCGTCCAGTGGGCAACCGGGAACGTCGGCAGCCGCGCCTTGCGCATGGTCATCGAGCATCCCCGAATGGAGCTGGTCGGCCTGTGGGTCAACTCGGCGGAAAAGGTCGGCAAGGACGCGGGCGAACTCTGCGGCCTTGCCGAAACCGGCATCAAGGCGACCAACTCTCTGGACGAGATCGTCGCTCTCGATGCCGACTGCGTGCTGTTTATGCCGCAGGGGACCGATTGGGACGCCCTGTGTGCATTGCTCGCGTCAGGCAAGAATGTGGTGACGACGCGCTGCGACTTCCATTACCCGCCGCTGATTGATCCCGGGAACCGTGCCCGGATCGAGGAGGCCTGTGCCGCAGGTGGAACCTCGATCCATTCCACCGGTTCGAGCCCCGGTTTCGTCACCGAGGCGCTGGCGATCCCGCTGCTGTCGCTTCAGCGCGGGCATGGGCTGCTGACGATCGACGAATATGGCGACGTATCAAGCCGTAATTCGCCCGACATGCTGTTCAACATCATGGGCTTCGCAGCGCCCATGGCGCCTTTCGACCAGCACCGGGCCGAGCATCTCAAGGGCGACTTCGGCAGTTCGCTTTCACAGATCGCCGAGGCCATAGGATTGCCCTGCGACGAAATCGAGGCAGTCGGCGAACTGTCGGCGGCGAGGCACGACGTGGAGATCGCGGCAGGCAGGATACCTGCCGGTACGGTGGGCGCAATGCGTACCACGATCACCTGCATGCATAAAGGGCGCCCAATCCTGCGCTTCCGTGCCAACTGGTACGCCACCACCGACATCGAACACGACTGGAACTTGCGCGAGTCCGGCTGGCGGGTCACCACCGAAGGGGACACGCCGGTCAAGGTGGACATCACCTTCCCGGTCGCGGAGGAGGACTACGCAGCCTACACCCCCGGACTGACCGCGCATCGGCCTATCAACGCCATCCCGGCGGTCTGCGCTGCCGCTCCCGGCATCCGCACGACCGTCGAACTGCCGCAGATCGTCCCGCTTTACGGCTGAGCAGGCGCCGTTGCCTGATCCCCGCCGAGCACCCGATAAAGCGCGATCCGGTTTCCCGCCTGCGTGAGGCGAACTGCGATCTCCGCCTGCCGCGCGGAATAGAGGCTGCGCTGCGCCACGAGGTTGTCTAGCGAGCCGACGATGCCCCGGCGATAGCTTGCCTCGGTGAGAGTGGCGGCATCCTGCGCGGCGCTGGTGAAGGCGGTCGCGGCGCGCAGGCGTTCGGTGAGCGTCCCCTGGTCGGCGAGGGCGTCGGCGGTTTCCCGGAAGGCGGTCTGGATTGCCTTTTCGTAAGTCGCCAGGGCCGCGTCGCGCTGGGCTTTGGTCACCTCGACATTGGCCTTGCGGCCGCCCGCGTTGAATACCGACCAACTCCCGTCCGCACCCAGCGTCGTCGTACGCGAGGCCGTGTCGAACAGGCTCGACAGCGACTGGCTGGCGAAGCCGATCAGGGCGCTCAGCGAGATCGTGGGGAAAAGCTGAGCCCTTGCCACGCCGATGTCGGCATTGGCGGCGCGCAGTTGGTATTCGGCCTGAACCACGTCGGGGCGGCGGAGCAATACTTGCGTCGAGAGCCCGGCAGGCACTTCGCCGAGGCTGGAGTTGACCTCGTCGATCCCGGTCGGGAGCAGCGCGCGATCGAATTCCGCACCTACGAGAAGGCGGATCGCGTTGATGTCCTGCGCCAGCGCGGCGGTCTGCGTGGCGAGGTCGCCATTGGCGGTTTCCAGAACCTGCTCGGCCTGCCGCAGTTCCGTGCGCGCGGCGACGCCGCCCTTGAGGCGGGGGGGGGGG
>NZ_ALVC01000512.1:0-360 GCF_000293195.2 Sphingomonas sp. LH128 | reverse complement strand
CGCCTTGGTGCCCATGTAGGCGGCATGGTCCTCCAGCATGATCGAGGCGGTGGCGGAACTGATCTGGATCAGCGAGCCGCCGTCGCGCATCACCCGCAGCATCGCCTGATAGAACAGGATCGCGCCGGTGAACTGCAGCGCGGTCATCTTCTCGATCTCGGCCTTGGTGGTGTCGAGGAAGGGTTTGAGCAGACCCCAGCCGGTGGCGTTCACGGCGATGTCGATGCCGCCGTAAGTCGCCTTCGCGGTGTCGCCGAGGCGGGCGAGGTCTTCCTCGCTGGTGAGATCGCAGCCGGTCACCGCCAGCCCGCCGATCTCGGTGGCGAGGCGTTCCAGTTCCTCCGCCTTGCGCCCGGCGAC
>NZ_ALVC01000511.1:0-648 GCF_000293195.2 Sphingomonas sp. LH128 | reverse complement strand
AAAACAAGCGCTCACGCCACGACATGTCACGCCACTGCGCCTTGGACCGCTGATTAAAGGTGTCAACCGCTTGACGTGTTGCTCTATCAAAAAGGGCGACCAAGAACATAACCGCCGCCAAAGCACCCAACAACGCCGTGAGGGGCAAAGCCATGGGCGCAAATGTCAGCGGAGCAATCGCGATGAGCCCGGGAACAACCGCTGCCATCCAAGACCCGAGCAAGGCAGGCCAGAAGAACGAATCTGTTGAACGGGAGATCATTGCGACCAGAATAGCGTTGCAGTTGTCACCTGCCTAGAAATGTCCGCAAAGGGCGGTAGCTTACTGCCGCAAGGCGTTGTGCAGCCATTCAAGCCGGAGGCCTCGAAAAACCGCTGGCGCCTAGCGGCTTGAGGTGATTCACTGCCTTTGCACGAGGGTGGAGGCGATGATGGCGGGACAGCCGAGTTTCTTCGATCTTTCGGACTGATACGAGGCGTTGAGCGCGGCAGGTGATCGGCTTGAACGGCTTGCGGCTGTCGTCGACTTCGAGGCTTTCCGCGGCCCGTTGGTAGCAGCGCTGCGGCGAAGTGTCCGCGGCAAGGGTGGCAGGCCGCCGTTTGATCCGGTCCTCATGTTCAAGATCCTCGCTGCAGGCGCTCTACTCG
>NZ_ALVC01000510.1:0-2485 GCF_000293195.2 Sphingomonas sp. LH128 | reverse complement strand
CGTCCCATGATTTCGTCCTTTCCTCTTGAGGCTGAAAGCCGCTTGCTCTGCGGCATGCGGCTCTGCCGTTCCGGCGAGGAACAGGATGGGGAGGGAGGGTGAGAATCTACCGCTGGCGCGGGCGAGCCGTCATAGCCCGGCCGAAATCCCGCAGGGCTTCGGGTGCCGCGCTTGGCGGATTACACGGGCGGCCGATTGTCGTTCGGGGACGAAGGGGCAGCGCCCTTGGCGTTCCCCCGCGACACGCCGATATGGGCGTGTCGCCTAGCGCATATCCTCGTAGCGCAGGCGCTTCCGCACCAACGGGATGTCCTGAAGATTCTTGACCACCCGGTTGTTGCCGCCCAGCTCGCGCCATTGCTTCTCGCGGGCGCGCGCAGCGACCAGCGAAAACTCCATGATATGGGCGACGGCCATGGCCGACTTGCCCATATCGAACAGCCGGTAACAGATTTCGACGCCGCGCGGGGTCAGGCAGCCGCTATGGTGGCGGTTGTCTGGCCAACGCGGGTCGAACATGCCGACCAGCTCGCTGCCCTCAAGCGATAGTTCGGAATTGACCGCTGCAATCGCATCGATCCGCTTGCGAACGAGTTTGCGGATACGGCGGTCGAGGCGCTTCAGATCGTCGCGCAGCGCGCGCTCGGTGGCCTCGAACAACAGGCTGCGCATACTTATCACGCCGACATAATGCTTGGCGATCGTCCGCTGCTCCAGCAGCAGCCGCATGGCCTTGAGGCGGTCCAGCGCCTCATAATCGTATTGCTGACGATCGGGCATGAACGCGAGATGATCGCGGACCCAGGAATCCGGATTGAGATCGGCCGTCACCTGATCCAGATGGTGAGCAATGCTGTTTCGCCGCCCGATCAGTTTGACCATTTCGCGGCGTTCATCGGCCGTCAGCACGCCTTCCTTGACCAACCAGTCGAAGGCTCGCTGCACTTTCTTGCGCTCGGGTACTTCCGGCGCCGGTTCGGTCGTCTCGTCATCGTTGCGCGAGAGCTTCCAGCGCTTTTGCGTATCAACGGTTTCAACGACGCTGCGCTTCAATTCCTCGGCGTGATAGATGACCAGGATCATTTCCAAAGCGCGGTGCCGGATCATGCAGCGCTCCAGTTCCGGCAACCGGCCGCGATACGGGTCGGTGAAATGGCGCTTCCGGCCCTCCCATTGCGGTGTTTCAGTATCCTTCATGGTTCAACCATGCTGCAAAACAGGGCGCGCGGCGAGCGCAGCCATTCCGATAAAGCTACAAACGTATCTCTCGCCATCGAGACGGCATGAAACCATCGTAAATTTGCGATATATATTGACCACATAAAACCCATCGGTTATTTGCGCTGTATGGAAACCGACTCTTCTCTCGCGATATTGGCAGCCTTGGGGCACCCCACTCGTCTCGATGCCTTTCGTCTGCTCGTTCGACATGAACCTGACGGGCTATCGACGGGCCAGCTCGTGGAAGCGTCGGGGCTGACACAAAGCACGTTCTCGACACATCTCGCTGTGCTTGTGAAAGCCGGTCTGGTCCTGCCTGAGAAACGCGGGCGCCAACAAATCCAGCGCGCAAACATCAAGGCGCTGAAGGATCTCATGCTGTTTCTGGCGAAGGACTGCTGCCAGGGCCGCCCTGAGCTTTGCGAACCGCTGGTTGCCGAACTCACCTGCTGCTGAAGGATTTACCGTGACTGATAAGGTCTACAATGTGCTGTTCCTGTGTACCGGGAACAGCGCCCGCTCGATCCTGGGCGAAGCCCTCATGAACAAGCTCGGCGAAGGGCGTTTCCGGGCCTACAGCGCCGGGAGCCAGCCCAAGGGCGATGTGCATCCCATGGCGCTGTCCGTGCTGACCGGCCTCGGCTTCGACATTGCGGGGATGCGGTCGAAGAGTTGGGACGAATTTTCTGCGCCAGACGCCCCGAAATTCGATTTCATCTTTACCGTGTGCGACAACGCCGCCGGTGAAACTTGCCCGGTCTGGATCGGGCATCCGCTTACCGCGCATTGGGGCATCGAAGATCCGGCAGCCGTAGAGGGCGAAGGCCAGCGCGAGGCATTCCTACAGGCGCTGCGCTTCCTTCAGAACCGGATTTCGCTGTTTCTCGCCCTGCCGATCGCCAGCCTCGACGAGATGGCGATGCGCAGCAAACTCAAGGAAATCGGGCAGGCCGAAGGGGCCAGCGCCAAAGCGGGAGCCGTCAAGTGACCACCGACATCATCATCTATCACAATCCCGAATGCGGCACGTCGCGCAATGCGCTCGCCATGATCCGCAACGCGGGCACCGAACCGCACGTGATCGAATATCTCAAGACGCCGCCCACACGCGCTTTGCTGGTCGAACTGATCGACCGCGCCGACATGGCCCCGCGCGATCTCTTGCGTGAGAAGGGCACCCCCTATGCAGAGCTGGGGCTGAACGACACGTCGCTGTCGGACGACGCGCTGGTGGACGCGATGATGGCGCATCCGATCCTCATCA
>NZ_ALVC01000509.1:0-660 GCF_000293195.2 Sphingomonas sp. LH128 | reverse complement strand
CGCGGTCGCCAAGCGTTTCGGCATCCCCCGCCGTTTCGTCGAAGGGCGGCTGCGGCTCGCGAACCTTGCCGAGCCGATCTTCGACGCCCTGAAGTCGGGCGAGATGACCCTCGACATGGCCAAGGCATATGCCTCCACCGAGAGCCATGAGCGCCAGCTGATGGTCTGGAAGAGCTACGGCGCCAACAGCTACTACACCAGCGCCGACACCATCCGCCGCGTCATCGCCAACGACTCCATGAAGTCGAGCGATCCGATCGCGCGCCTCGTCGGCGAGGAAGCCTATGTTGCGGCGGGCGGCGTCGTCGATCGCGACCTGTTCAGCGACAACGGCGATCGCTGGACCAACCCCGAGATCGCCCAGACGCTCGCGGCCGCCAAGATGGAAGCCGAAGCCAAGCGGATCGGGGAAGAACGCGGCCTGGCCTGGATTCGTCCCGTCGCCTCGGCCTCGACCTGGGAAGTCGCGAACGGCCTGTTCCGCGTCAGCCTGCCGAACCTTCCGCTGAGCGAAGCACAGCTGACCCGCATCGAAGAAATCGAAGCACGCCTCAGCATCGTGAGCCTCGAAATGGAGAACGAGGAACTCGAGGAAGAAGCCTGGCAGGCCCTCGATGCCGAACACGATGCTCTCAGCGACGAACTGCGCGATGCCGGTCG
>NZ_ALVC01000508.1:0-901 GCF_000293195.2 Sphingomonas sp. LH128 | reverse complement strand
ACGACGGGGCAGTTTTCGAAAGCCGCGGGCCGAAGCCGAAAAAAGCGGAGAGCCTGGGCAGCACGGATGATCCCGTGCGCATGTACCTGCGCGAAATGGGCGCGGCGGAGATGCTCACCCGTGAGGGTGAGGCCGCTATTGCCAAGCGGATCGAAGCGGGCCGCGACATGATGATCCAGGGCTTGTGCGAAAGTCCGCTGACGTTCCATGCCATCATCCACTGGTCCGAGGCGCTCAATGCCGGAGACATGCAGCTTCGCGAGATCCTCGATCTCGACGCAATGCTTGCGAAGGAACCGCAACCCGAGACATTCGGGGAGGACGCCGAGGCTGACGACGGCGGCGAGATCAGCGAGAAGACCGCAGGCCCATCGTTCAGCGATGAAGCGGAGCCGGAAGAGCAAAGCGCCGGTCAACTGGACGAGGACGGCAATCCGGTCGCGGCCGTGCGAACCGAAGAGGCGGACGCGGACGAGGGCAGTATCAGCCTTGCCCAGATGGAAGCTGCGCTGATGCCTGAGGCACTGGAGAAATTCGGGCTTATCGCCGAGCTTTTTCACAGCTTCGAGCGGGTTCAGGCGGACCGCACGGAAGCGGCGGGGTTGGGTATAGCCTTCCCTCATGCGCGCGAGGAACAGTATCTGCAGCTGCGCGCGGAACTGACCGCCGAGGTGGAGTCGGTCAAATTCCATGCCGCCAAGATCGAACAGCTGATCGACAACCTCTACGTGTCCAACCGCCGTCTCACGGCGCTGGGCGGCCAGATGCTGCGGCTGGTCGAGCGGCACAAGGTGAAGCGCGCCGATTTCCTCGAAGCCTACGTCGGCCGTGAACTGGATGACACCTGGGTGGCCGAGATGGCAGGCAGGGACAAGAAATGGGCCGCGTTCGCCGCCGCCGA
>NZ_ALVC01000507.1:0-780 GCF_000293195.2 Sphingomonas sp. LH128 | reverse complement strand
GGTGGCAAGCGGACGGTGTTGGACTTAATCTGAACCAATGGCGCGTCCGGGGAGGTATGGGTTGAGGCGAGACCGAAGGCTTCTGGTAGCACTGATCTTATTTGGCATTGCCCTTGGTGCTGGACTTGTCCAAGCATGGATCATCCGACTGTACATTACTGCGGCGGTAATGGGTGGGGAGTATTGGGATCACTTTATAAGTGTTTTCGGCGGCACGTCCCCAGCGAGGGGACCAAACACCTTTTGCTTTGACTACTGCGCGCCTGACTTACCAATCATAGCGGGCTGCGTGGCGCTCTCTGCATTTTTGGGAGGAGCGTTTTTTGTAACGCTGTCGTGGTGGAAGCCAAAACCGTAAGTTTTTTGCTGCCTCACGCAATGACCGGCTTGAGCGTTCGCAGGCGGACCAGAATGAAAGGCAGAAATGCGGATAGCGACTAAATCGTTATCCGTTGCGATGGATTTTCCGCAGGCGAACCGTCAGCATAAATGGCCAAATCGTGATCGTCGCCCACACGGCAAGAAAGACAGGGACGAACAGCAGGAGTGCCAGCCCGGTGCCGAATTCTTGCTCTATCCCAGTCCAATCGTGAAACGTGAGCCATATGCCAAACCAAAGCGGACCGAGGGCGATGCATCCGATTAGCGCCGTCCGGTACTTTCTGGCGGGCAAGAACCCTACAAGCACCGCTAGACCGAAGACGGTCGCAATGAACATGTATGGAGGGCTTTCGAACATTCCACGATGGTATCGTGGCGATCGAATGTCCGCAACGGGGC
>NZ_ALVC01000506.1:0-758 GCF_000293195.2 Sphingomonas sp. LH128 | reverse complement strand
CCCCCGCCCGCCAGCACCGCATCGGCCATGACGCCCAGAGTGTCGCGGTCCGGGAACAGCGCGGCGATGGCGGCGACGCCCTCCTCGTCATGTTCGGTGCCGTAGATCGGCACGACCACCAGTTTCGAGGTGATCGCGAAGTTCATGTAGCTGGCGGGCTCCACCCGGCCATCGGTCTCGACCCGGCCCGGCGAAGGGACCTCGGCAACCTCGACGCCCATCGCCGCGGCCCGCGCCTTCGCGTCGGCATAGATCGCGGCGTTGGGATCGTCCTTGCCGGTCGCGCGCGGCACCGCCAGCAGGTTCGGCGCAACGAAACGGGCGAGGTTGTCGACGTGACCGTCGGTATGGTCGTTGATGAGGCCGTCGCCCAGCCACAACACGCGTTCGTAACCGAGATCACGCTGCAGCCGCATGTCGAGGTCGGCGCGCGTCAGGTGCGGGTTGCGGTTGGGGTTGAGGAAGACCTGCTCGGTCACCGCCACCAGCCCGGTACCGTCGCCATCGATCGCCCCGCCTTCGAGGATCCAGTCAGCCATCTCGACGTCGAGGCCGGCATCGCGCGCCAGTTCCTCGCCGATCTCCTGATCGCCGTCCATCAGGTACTTGCCGCCCCAGCCGTTGAAGCCGAAGCGCATGCCCTTGCGGTTGCCATGCGAGTCCACGGTGACAAGCGGCCCGGTATCGCGCAGCCAGACGTCGCCGTAGCGGCGGGTTTCGAGCTTCACCTTTTCGGACACCAGCTCCAGCGCGCGGGC
>NZ_ALVC01000505.1:0-1601 GCF_000293195.2 Sphingomonas sp. LH128 | reverse complement strand
GTCGAGGGGAACGGGCCGCCGTGGACCATCGCGTGGCACACTTCGACGCCGGTGGGCCAGCCGTTGACGAGGATGCGTCCGACCTTGCGCTCCAGCACCGGCAGCAGCAGCGCGGCCTCCGCCTCGTCCTCGGCGTCGAGGATCAGGGTGGCGGTGAGTTGGCCTTCGAGGGCGGCGATGACCTTGAGCGCCTCGGCCAAGTCGGTGACGGTGATGACCAGCGAGGAGGAGCCGAAGACTTCCGCGCCCAGCGCCGGATCGGCGAGGAAATCGGCCGCCGTGGTGCGGAACAGGGCGCCCTGCGCCTGATGCGGGCCGGTCGGCTCGACGCCGCGTGCGAGGGTGGTGACGGCGCCGTGGCCCGCCAGCGCGCTCACGCCCTCGACATAGGCCGAGTGGATGCCCGGCGTCAGCATGTCCTGCGCCGCGCTGCCGCCCATCGCCGCCGAGGCGGAGGCGAGGAAGGTATCGAGATCAGGCCCGTCGATGGCGATGACGAGGCCGGGATTGGTGCAGAACTGCCCGGCGCCCATCGTCAGCGAGCCGACGAAGGCCGCGCCCAGCGCTTCGGCACGCGCGGCGAGGGCGGCGGGGAACAGCACGACCGGGTTGATCGAACTCATCTCGGCATAGACCGGGATCGGCTCGGGCCGGGCCGCGGCGGTGCGCATCAGCGCCATGCCGCCGGGGCGCGATCCGGTGAAGCCGACCGCCTTGACGCGGTGGTCGGCGACCAGCGCGGTGCCTGCCTCACGCGTGGCGGGGAGGTAGGAGAACACGCCCTCGGGCAGATGGCACAGCGCCACCGCGCGCTGGATCGCGCGGGCCACCAGTTCGCCGGTGCCGGGATGAGCCGAGTGGCCCTTGACGATGACCGGGCAGCCTGCCGCGAAAGCCGAGGCGGTGTCTCCGCCCGCGACCGAGAAGGCGAGGGGGAAGTTGCTGGCGCCGAACACCACGACCGGGCCAAGCGCGACCTTGCGCACGCGCAGGTCCGGGCGCGGCAGCGGCGCGCGCTCGGGCAGGGCGGGATCGATGGTGAGGCCCGCCCAGCTGCCTTCACGCAGGACTTGCGCGAAAAGGCGCAGCTGGCCGGCGGTGCGGCCCCGCTCGCCCTCGATACGGGCGCGGGGAAGGCCCGTCTCGGCCATGGCGCGCGCGATGAGCGGCTCGCCGATGCCGACGATCTCGTCGGCGATGGTTTCGAGGAAGACAGCGCGGGTTTCCGGGTCCAGTTCGGCGAAGGCGACCGCGGCCTCGTCGGCCAGCGCACAGGCGCGCTCGACTTCCGGCAGGCCTGCGGTGGTGAAGCGCGGTTCCAGCGCCGCGCCGGTCGCGGGGTTGATGGCGGCATAGCTTGCCTGCGTCTGCGCTTCTTCGCGGCCGATGAGGATGGCGCCGGTGATCATGTCGATGTCCTTAGCTGAGCGTGGGAAATGGTGATGGCCGTCTAAGCGCAAGCCGGGCGCGGCGCCTAATGCGCATGGCGGATCGGATTTCGCCCGGATCGCAATGATCGCCTGTCGTAGTTCCAACATTCGTTGTCCGGCTGGCAGTGCTTGAGGCGATCGCTTTCGTTGGGGCGCCCTGACGCGAGGTGG
>NZ_ALVC01000504.1:0-2126 GCF_000293195.2 Sphingomonas sp. LH128 | reverse complement strand
GCGGTGGCGATCTTCGAGGAGATGCGCCGTCGCCATCCCGATCTCGATTTTGGGGTTCGCCGCACGATGGAGCGTCGTATCCGTGCCTGGCGGGCCGTTCATGGCCCGGAACAGGAAGTGATCTTCCGCCAGACTCATGAGCCGGGGCGAATGGGCCTTTCGGACTTCACCGACATGAGGAGCCTCAAAGTCACGATCGCGGGTGCGCCCCTCGATCACCTGCTTTACCACTTCCGCCTGGTGTGGTCAGGCTTCGAACATGCCCATGTCATCCTGGGCGGCGAGAGCTATGTCGCATTGGCTGAGGGGCTGCAGAACGCGCTTTGGATGCTGGGCGGCGCGCCGGGCGAACACCGCAGCGACAGTCTGTCGGCCGCGTTTCGCAACCTTGATGCCGATGCCCGTGCGGACTTGACCACACGCTACGACGCCTTGTGCGAACATTATGGCATGACGCCGACCCGCAACAACCGCGGCATCGCGCATGAGAATGGCAGCGTCGAAAGCTCCCACGGCCATCTCAAGGCGGCGGTGGAGGATGCGCTGGCGATGCGTGGATCGACCGACTTCGAGGACCTCGCGGCCTATCGCAGGTTCATCGACGAGATCGTTGCCCGAAAGAACCGGCGCAGTGCCGCCCGCATCGACACCGAAAGGGCAACGCTCAAACCGCTACCTGATCGTCGCACCAGCGACTACGAGGAACATATCCTTCCCGTCACCTCGTCCAGCACCTTCGTTCTGCGCAAGGTGTTCTACACGGTGCCGTCACGGTTGATCGGGCATCGACTGCGTGTGCGCCTCTACGATGATCGGCTCGATCTGTTCCTGGGCGGCAGTTATCTCATGACCCGGCCACGCGGTCGCCCGAAAAGCGCTACCGAACATGGCTATGTGGTGGATTACCGTCACGTGATCCATAGCCTCAGGCGTAAGCCGATGGCCCTGCTGCAGCTGACCTATCGCGACCAGTTGTTCCCGCGCGAGGCGTACAGGCTCATGTTCGAACGGCTGCTCGAAGCCATGTCCGAGCGTGACGCTTGCCGCAAGATGGTCGAGTTGCTGTCCATGGCCCATGAACGGGCCTGCGAGGCCGAGCTTGCCGATCTTCTCGCCCAGGACCTTGACGAAGGCCGGCTGCCTGACATCGCCGCGTTGCGAACGCGCTTCTCGCCCGATCCGGCCGCGCTGCCCGAGGTGGTGGTCGAGCTTGGCCCCCTGACCGACTACGATGCCCTGCTGCTGGGAGAGGCCGCATGACCAAGGCCCATAACGTCGATGCCCAGCGCCTGAGCTTCATCCTCAACGAGTTGAGGCTTCCTGCCATCAAGGTGATCTGGCCCGAGTTTACCGAACGTGCCGACAAGGAGGGCTGGCCCGCCACCCGACTGCTCGCTGCACTTACCGAGCATGAAATGGCCGAACGTGACCGGCGTAGGATCGAACGTCATCTGAGCGACGCACGATTACCACCGGGCAAAACGCTCGACAGCTTCGCCTTCGACGCCGTGCCGATGGTCTCGCGGGCGCAGGTCACGGCCATGACCTCGGGCGACGGATGGCTGGAAAAGGGCGCCAATCTCATCCTGTTCGGCCCGCCGGGCGGAGGAAAGAGCCACTTGGCGGCAGCCATCGGCCTGCAACTTGTCCAGAATGGTTGGCGCGTGCTGTTCACCCGCACGTCCGAGCTGGTCCAGAAGCTTCAGCTCGCGCGCCGCGAACTGGCGCTCGAATCCGCCATCGCCAAGCTCGACAAATACCACCTGCTCATCCTGGACGACCTCGCCTATGTCGCCAAGGATCAGGCTGAAACCTCCGTGCTCTTCGAGTTGATCAGCGCACGCTATGAGCGCCGATCCATGCTCATCACGGCCAACCAGCCCTTCGGCGAATGGAACCGGGTCTTCCCGGATCCCGCCATGACGCTCGCGGCCGTCGACCGTCTCGTTCATCACGCCACCATCTTCGAGATGAATGTCGAGAGCTATCGTCGCAGGGCCGCCCTCCAGCGACAGACAGGGGCTGGAAGGACCCCAAAATACGCGACAATCAAATCCATCGAGAAAATGTCGATCAGCGACAATCAGAGCGAAGAATCGTCCTTGCCAGCGACAATCTAACCCGGC
>NZ_ALVC01000503.1:0-22521 GCF_000293195.2 Sphingomonas sp. LH128 | reverse complement strand
GTAGGCGATGACGTTGGCGACCACCTGCTCGCGACGCTTCGCCGCAGCCGCCGGGCTGGTGGTATCGACCTTGAAGATGGTCGCAAACGTATAGCGGTTGGACACGAAGTAGAACGACAGCGCGCTGATTGTCATATGCAGGTCGACCGGGTCCAGCCCCGGGCGGAACGTGCCCTCGGCGACGCCGCGTTCGATAAGGGCGCGGGTGCCGGGCAGTACCGTTTCGTTGTACGTCTCGACCACTTCGCCGACATGCGGGGCGTGTCGCATGTTCTCGTCCATCACCAGTCGCACGAGTTCCGGGTGCTCGTAGTGGTAGTCGAACGTCAGTTCCGTCAGCCGCGCCAGGGCATCGATCGCGGGCATGTCGTCCAGCCCGGCGGCGAGTTCGGCCGAGCGTATGCCGCGATAGGCTTCAGTGAGGACCGCGCGGTAGAGCGCTTCCTTGCTGCCGAAGTGATAGTAGATCATCCGCTTCGACGTGGCGGTCGCGGCGGCGATCTCGTCCACGCGGGCGCCTGCGAAGCCCTTGTCCGCGAAATGGGCTGTGGCGATCGCGATGATCTCTCGCCGGTTGCGTTCGGTGAAGCCGTCATCCTGCATGGCGCGCCCTATGGCCTTTCGCGGGCCGGGGGCGCAATGCCCTCAGCCCCTTTTTAACAATCAGATCTGCATCTTGACCTGCACGCCGAGTGCCAGCGCATCGTGCGTGGTCCGGTAGGAGAAGGCGCCCGGATCGACGATGTACTGCACGTCGGGGCGTATATTGAGCCAGGGCGTCAGCTGCAGGCCGTAGCTCATTTCGATCGCCGTCTCGCCTTCGGGCAGGGCGGTGTAGCCGTCCGCGAGGCCGAGCAATTCGGCGTGAAGCGCGCGCAGGCGCTCGTTGACCTGCGCGTGGATCACGCCCAGCGCGAGGGTGTCGGCGTCGCGGCCCTTGAAGGTGCCCAGCTTGAGGAAGCCGGCGGCATACCAGCGGGTGATCTGCGCCGACTGCTCCGGGTTGGCGGTGAAGTGGCCGAATATCGACAGGCCACGCTTTCCGTTCCCGCCCTTATCGCGCAGGATCATCTGGTCGCCCAGCACATAGCCGCCGAAGCGACCGGTCACGCGGCCCGGGGTGCCCTGCCGGTCGGCATTGGCGGTGTCGTAGTAGAAGCCCACCTTGTAGTGGCCGGGCATCACGTGACTACCGGGCGTGGCGCCGGGATCGTACTCCAGTTCCAGCGGCAGGACGACACCGGTAGTCTTGCCTGCGAACGGTTTGAAGGCGTTCTTCTCCAGCCCGAGGTCGGGGTTGGTCTGGTAGACGCCGGTGCGCACGATCAGGTCGGGGCGCAGCTTGTAGCGCACCGCCAGCCCCCAGCGGGCGTTGGGATAGTTATACCAGCCGGTGCTGCCGCTTTCGGACAGCGGGTGCGCGCAGAATGCCGCGTTGACGAGGTTGCAGCCGATCGACAGGCCGCCGAGGTCATTGCCCATCGCAAAGAAGCCCGCGCGCAGGTTCAGGCGGCCGCCATCGAAATTCTGTTCCCAGGTCAGTTCGCTCAGGCGTGCATAGTAGCCGCCCGCTGCTTCCTGGATCGGCAGGCGGTTGCCCACGAAGTCCGACGAGATGCCGATGCCGCGCCGGTCGTTGATGGTCAGGTGAATGGCGCCGCCGTCGATCCCGGCGATCTTGTCCATGTCGAGATCGACGCCCGCGCGGATCTGCTGGACATAGGCGGTGCCCCGGCGCTGGCCGCCGTCGACGTTGGAGAAGGTTTCCGAGACGTAGTCGGCGCGCACGGTGACGCCCGCGTCCTTCAGGTCGGTGCGCACGCCGCCCCAGTCGCCGGTCAGCGTCTCGCGCGGATGCGGCGCGTGCAGAGGTCTGGCGGTGGAGGCGCCCTGCGTGGAAGGCGGCCGATGGTCCTGCGCGGTGCCTGCAGTTGCGGTGGCGCCGGTCACGACGACGTTGGTTGCGGTGCCCGCCTCGGCGTCTTCTGCCAGAGCGGTCATCGGGAAAGTGAATGCGCAGCCTGCGGCGAGCGCTGCGAGAGAATGGATGCGACGGCCCATGGCCCCCTCCTGCTGCTGCTCCCGCGCGCGGCGAGTTCCGGCGCGGGGCAGCTTTGTCTGGTCGTTGGAATTGGGGGGCAGGCCACCGGCCCGCCCCCCATCAGGTCAGGGCAGCTTGTAAGCGACCACGTAGTCGCCGCGCTGCTTGGATTGTCGGGCACCACCGGCGGTGATGACGATGTACTGCTTGCCGGTCTTCGGCGACTTGTAGCTCATCGGTCCGCCCTGGCTGCCGACGGGCAGACGGCCCTTCCACAGCTCCTTGCCGCTGCCCGAATCGAAGGCGCGCAGGTAGAAGTCCTGGGTGCCGGCGATGAAGACGAGGCCGCCCTGCGTGGCGAGCGTGCCGCCCAGCGTCGGCATGCCGATCGGGATCGGCAGGCCCATGCGGATGCCCATCGGACCGGTGTCCTCCACGGTGCCGACCGGGACCTGCCACTTCACCTTGCGGGTGTTCATGTCGATGGCGGTCAGGGTGCCGAACGGCGGAGCCTGGCACGGAATGCCCAGTGCCGAGAGGAAGCGGTCCTTGGTCACCGAGTAGGGCGTGCCCTTGAGCGGAACCGAGCCCATGCCGGTGTTGACGGCCTCGCCCGCGGCGCCGGCCTTGCCCTGCTGGGCCTTGGTCTGCGGGAACATCTGCACCCACAGGCCGAGGCGCATGTCGTTGGCGAAGACGGTATTGGTGGTGGGGTCGATCGACAGGCTGCCCCAGTTCATGCCGCCCAGCGAGCCGGGGAAGGCCAGCGACTTGTCCGTGCCCGGCGCGGTGTAGAGGCCTTCGTAGCGCATGCCCTTGAAGGCGATGCGGCACATCAGCTGGTCGAACGGGGTGGCGCCCCACATGTCCGCCTCGGTCAGCGTCTGCGCGCCGATCTGCGGCATCCCGACCGACCTGGGCTGGGTCGGCGAATAGGGCTCGCCGGGAATGTTGGCGGCCTTCACCGGGGTCTCGACGACCTTGGTGAGCGGCTTGCCGGTCTGCCGGTCGAGCACGTAGAGCTGGCCCGCCTTGGTGCCGATGACGACGGCGGGAACCTTGCCGCGACCCTTGACCGGGAAGTCGATCAGGCTGGGCTGCATCGGCAGGTCGAAGTCCCACAAGTCGTTGTGGACCGTCTGGTAGTGCCACTTCTCCTTGCCGGTGGTCGCGTCGAGGGCGAGCACCGAGGCGCCGTACTTGTGGTCGAGCGGGGTGCGCGGCACGCCGAACAGGTCGACCGACGAGCTGCCTACCGGCATGAACACGGTGTTGGACGCCGCATCATACGACATCGCCGACCACACGTTCGGGGTCGAGCGCGTGTAGGTCTGGCCCTTAGCGGGCATGCCGGTGATGGCGGGGTTGCCCGGGTCGAAGGCCCAGCGCAGCTTGCCGGTGATGACGTCGAAGCCGCGGATCACCCCGCCGGGCATGTCGATCTGGACGTTGTCGGCCACGCGGCCGCCGATGACGATCGTGGTGCCGGCCAGCGTCGGTGCGGCGGTCAGTTGGTACTGCGGATCGGGCGCATTGCCGAGGCCCGCGAGCAGATCGACGCGGCCATTGGTGCCGAAGCCGGTGCAGACCTTGCCGGTCTGGGCATCGAAGGCCATCAGCTTGCCGTCGATGGTGTTCATCAGGATGCGGCGTTCGCACGGCGCGCCTGCGGGCAGCGTCGCCGCCGTCACCGGGGTGGAGCCCGGCAGGCTGGGCTGTTGCAGCGGGGCCTTCGCATCGAAGTAGGCGAGGCCGCGGCAGCGCATCCAGACGGAGGCATGGGCGTTGACTTCGGCCTTCCACTTCTGCTTGCCGGTGTCGGCATCGAGCGCGATGACGTTGTTGTGGGGTGTGCAGATATAGATGGTGTCACCCACCTGCAGCGGGGTGTCCTGGTCCTCGGCGCCATTGCCATCGCTCTCGGCGACGTCGCCGGTGCGGTAGGTCCAGGCGACCTGCAGGTTCTTCACGTTGTCGCGGGTGATCTGGTCCAGCGCGACGAAGCGGCTGCCGCCGGCGGTGTTGCCGTAAGCTGCCCAGTTCTTCTGCTCGCTGGCGGCATCGACCGGGGTGAGCGCCGCTTCGACGCCCGCGAAGGGCACGGTCGGGTGCGGCGAGAACATCGCGGCGAAACCGGCCGCAGAGGCGATGCCGACGACGAGGGCGGTACCCAGTGCCGCGCGCCATGCGGGGACCATGCCTTGCGCTTTTCGCATCAGCGGCAGGGAAAGTGCCACCACGGTCATGCCGACGCCGAGCGCCAGCAGGCGCGAGATGAGCGGCCAGAACGCGAAGCCTACTTCCCACAGCGACCACAGAATCGTGGCAAGGAAGACCGCGCCGAACAGCACGCCGCCGGTCGGGCGACGGCGGGCGATGAGGAAGCCGGACACCACGAGCGCCAGCCCTGCGAGCAGGAAGTAGAAGCTACCCCCCAGGCTCACGAGTCGCGCACCGCCGACGACGAAGAAAAGGCCCGCGGCCAGGATCACTATACCGAGCACCGCCAGCCATATGCGGCTAAGCAGGTTGCCCCCTTCAATCGAGCCGGACATGCGGCTTCTCCTCGAATTTTTTATCTCTGGGACCCTTTGCCCAATGCAATCGCGATCGGCTTGAGGTTACCCTGGAGCGACAGGAAAATCGGGCGGTGACACGACCGCTCAACGTGTGTACCAGTTAGTACATAACATTTCGCGCGGCAAGATGCCCCGAATGAAGGACCGCACGTGCAATCTCAGAAGACCCAGATCGTCATCGTCGGCGGCGGCGCCGCCGGGCTCGAACTCGCCACCCGGCTGGGTGCCCGCTATGGCCGCGCCCACCACGACATCATCCTCGTAGACGAGAACCGGACGCATATCTGGAAGCCGCTGCTGCATGAAGTGGCGGCCGGGTCGCTCGATGCGAACCTCGACGAGGTCGGCTATCGCGGCCACTGCCACAAGTGGGGCTACCGCTATTTCAAGGGCACGCTGGCGGGGATCGACCGAGCCGCGCAGCGCATCGACCTGGCCCCGATCCTCGACGATCGCGGCAACGAAGTCGTTGGCGCTCAGCAACTTCGCTACGATTACCTGGTGCTCGCCTATGGTTCGGTGACGAACGATTTCGGCACGCCGGGGGTTCGGGAGAACTGCATGTTCCTGGACCGCCGCGCCGATGCCGACCGCTTCCGCGACCGGCTGCTGGACCAGTGCCTGCGCGTCTCGCGGGCGATGCTGGTTGACGAGGCGAGCGACGCGCGGGTGCGCGTCTCGATCGTAGGCGGCGGCGCCACCGGTGTCGAACTCGCCGCCGAACTTTTCAATGCCGCCGACGCGCTGGGCTACTACGGGCTGGAGGTGTTCGACCGTGGCCGCCTCAAGGTCACGCTGGTCGAGGCGGGACCGCGAATCCTGCCCGCGCTGCCTGAACGACTCGCCGAGTCGGCACGGGACGAACTGCAGAACCTGGGCGTGCGCGTCCGCACGGCGACGCCCATCGTCGAAAGCACCAGCGCAGGCATGATCACGGGCGACGGCGAACTGATCGAGGCCGACCTTCAGGTATGGGCCGCAGGCGTCAAGGCCAAGCCGATCACCGGCGGGCTCGACGGCCTCGAACTGTCACGCTCCGGGCAGGTGGTTGTCTCCCCCACCCTGCAGAGCGTGACCGATCCGAAAATTTTCGCGCTGGGGGACTGCGCCTTCTGCATGCTGCCCGGCCGCGACCGCCCCATTCCGCCGCGCGCGCAGGCCGCGCACCAGATGGCGGCGACCGCGTTCGACAACCTCAGGCGGCTGATGGACGGCAAGCCGCTCAGGGATTTCGACTACCGGGACCGTGGCTCGCTGGTTTCGCTCAGCCGGTTCTCGACGGTGGGTACGCTGATGGGCAACCTCGTCGGCGGGCGCATGGCGGTGGAGGGGCGACTGGCGCGGATGATCTACCTGTCGCTGTACCGGATGCATCTGATCGCGATTCATGGCTGGCTGAAAGGCACCGCGCTGATCGCGGTAGGCCACGTCAATCGCGTGGTGAGACCTCGCCTGAAACTCCATTGACGGCGACGGCCGGGCGCAGGCGCGGAATGAGCCGCCGCTCGCGCACGCTCGCCTGAAAACGGGCGCAGATGACACGCAAGGCGGCCTCGGGATCGGCTTCCTCTCCGCAGACGAACAGGTCGACGGCGGCGAGGCCATCCTCGGGCCAGGTGTGGATCGAGATGTGCGATTCCGCGAGCAGCGCCACTCCGGTGACGCCCATGCCCGCGCCGAAGTGATGCAGCCGCACGTCGAGGATGGTCAGCCGCGCTGCCGCAGCGGCTTCGCGTAGCGCATGTTCCACCCGCTCGACGTCGTCCAGCCCGTCGGCTGCGACTAGGTCGGCGATGAGATGGACGCTCGTTCCGGCGCGGTGAGTCATGGTCAGGCGATGCTCTGGAAGGCATGGCCAAGGTGGGCCAGCGCCGTTTCGGCGGCGGTCACGCCGTGGTGATGGGCTTCTTCGAACAGCGACAGGCCGCTGAGGTCGGAATGCGCGAACAGCACCGGCGGCCGCGCGGCGCGGGCGGCAAGGCGCTCCGGGTCGGACAGGAAGCCCGGTGTGGGCCGGATCATGGCATGGCCCCAGCGCCACACGTCGATGCTCTCGATCGCGCCGTCGAGGTCGGGGTTCATGGCCAGCAGGTCGTCGCGCACGATGTCCTGCCAGCGTTCCAGCGAGCGGGTCATCATGATCTTGCGGGCCTCCTCGGGCGTTTCGCGCGATAAGGGCATGTACCATGTCAGCACCGTCGGTCCCGCAGCGGCGCTGGCGGTCTGATGCGTGGCGACCACGTAGCCGAGCGCGTCGCTGGCGGTCGAGACATTGTCCCATGCGAGGGATACGCCCTTGCCCGCCGGTGGCCGCGAAAGGGTGACGTTGGCGACGACCCAAGGCGCGTAGGAGAAACCGCCGCTCGCGCACAGTGTCGGTGCCACGCGCGCGGCGACGAAATGCGGCATGGCGAGGATCGCGACTTTCGCGCGCAGGTGCCGACTGCGGCCTGTGGCGTGGTCGAAAACGTCCAGTTCGGCGAGACCGTCGGTGGTGGCGGCGACGCGCAACACGCTGCGGGCCGGGCGCAGGTTCCCCCGGATACGCGCCGCCATCAGGCCCGCCAGCCGGTCGTTGCCTTCGGGCCATGTGAGTTCGCGGTCGCCGTCGCCGTTCGCGGCCCAGCCGCGCCGTGCAGCGAAGTAGTGGATGCCCGCCCAGGCCGAGACATGCTCCGGCTCGGCTCCGTAGTCGTCGCGGCAGCAATAGCGCAAGTATGCGCGCAGGGCCGGGGCGGTGAAACCCTCGGCGTCGAGCCATTCGGCGAAGTTATGCCGGTCGAGCGCGGTGAACCGCGGGTCGGTGCTCGACAGGGGGGAGGGTACGGCAAAGGCAGGCCGTCCGTCCGCGCCCACAGCGCCGCGATAGTCCGCCATGCGCCGTTCGAACGCGCGGCGTTGTGCCTGCTGCGCGGGAGGGAGGCCGGTTTGCGGGAAGAGGCCCTCCTGCCACTCGCCTCGCCAGAGCAGGCGTTCCTCCAGATCGGCGCAAAGCTGATAGGGATCGTAGACCGGGCCGTCGGCCGTATCGTCCACGATCATGCCGAAGCCGCGCAGCATGTGGCGCAGCGCCTTTGCCTCGCGATTCGGGACCGGCAGGTAATGGGCGCCAAGCGGATAGGCGCTGACCGCATTGCGGCCCGACCGGGCATTGCCGCCGGTGTGGTCCTCGAGTTCGAAAACGGCGAAGTCGCCAAAACCCGCCTCCGCCAGCCGCCAGCCCGCCGCAAGCCCGGCGACGCCGCCGCCTGCGATGACGACGTCGATGTGCTCGACCGGGCCTTCCGGCGCGGGAAAGGCACCGTCGCGCAGGCGGTGGCCGCGCTGCCAGTCGGCGCCGCCCAGGGTTCCGGCCATGGCGGGTCGGCTGCAGCCGCCGAGCAGCGAGGCACCAACGGCTGCCGAGCCGCCTGCAAGAACCGCGCGCCGACTGGCATCAACCTTCATAATGGCCCCATTCGCGCGCGAAGCTGCGCACCAGCGCCTGGTTGTCGAGCCGGTTCACCGGGGTCGGACGGCGCGCCATGTCGGGCGGGAAATCGAACATCGCGCGTTCGCTCGATGGGGTCAGGAAGCGCAGGCGCGGCGGCAGGCGCACGGCTTCGGCAAGGGGGCGATGCGCGGCAAGGGTGAAGCCCCATTCGCCGAAGCTGGGAACATAGGCGTGGTAGCCTCGCGCACGCAGCCCTGCGGCTTCCAGTGTGGTGGCGACCGTCCAGTAGGATTCGGGCGCGATCAGCGGCGAGGTGCTCTGTACGGTCATCACGCCGTCGGGTGCGAGAAGCCGGGCGACTTCGCGGTAGAAGCTCTCCGTATAGAGCTTGCCCAGCGAGAACTCGGTCGGATCGGGAAAGTCCACGATTACTGCGTCATACGTGCCGCGCGCCTCGCGAACCCAGCGGAACGCGTCGGCATTGTGGACGTGCATCCGGGGCGAGGACAGCGACCCGGCGTTCAGCGCCGCCAGTTGCGGCGTGTCGCGGAACAGGCGCGTCATCTCCGGGTCGAGATCGACGAGGGTGACATGCCGCACGCGCGGGTCGCGCAGCACTTCGCGGGCGGCAAGACCGTCGCCGCCGCCGAGGATCAGAACGGCCCTCGGGCGGGCGACGCGGCCGAGCACCGGCCAGACCAGCGCCTCGTGGTAGCGGTACTCGTCGCGGGTGGAGAACTGGAGGTTGCCGTTGAGGTAGAGCCGCAGGTCCTCTCCCCGCCGGGTCAGCACCATGCGCTGGTAAGGTGTCGAGCGGGCGTAGATTACGGGCTCGCCGTAGAAGGCGACCTCGGACCAGCGCTGCATCCGGTCGGCAGCGAGAAGTCCCGCAATCAGGCTGGCGGCCACGGCCAGCGCGGCGATGACGTCCACCGCGATCCGGCGCTGGCCGCGCAGCGCGACCAGCAGGGCGAGGGCCACGGCGACATTGGCGAGACCGAAGACGAACCCCGTGCGCATCATGCCCAGCCAGGGCACCAGCACCAGCGGGAACAGCAGCGAGGCGATCAGTGCGCCGACGTAGTCATAGGTCAGGACGTTGGAGACCAGTTCGCGAAAGGCGAAGCGGTGGCGCAGGATGCGGATCAGGAGCGGGATCTCAAGCCCCACCAGCACGCCGATCGCCAGCACCAGCGCGTAGAGCGCGATGCGGAAATCCCCCACCAGCGGGAAGAGCAGGAACAGCCCGGCCGCCGACCATCCGCCGAGAGCGGCTATCAGGATTTCCACGCGCACGAACACGCCCATCTCGTCGCGCCTGACGTGGCGGGACAGCCAGCTGCCTACGCCCATGGCGAACAGATAAGTGCCGATCACGGTGGAGAACTGGGTGACGCTGTCGCCCAGCAGGTAGCTGGCGAGGGTGCCCGCAAGCAGTTCGTAGATCAGTCCGCAGGTCGCGACCACCAGCACCGAGACGAGCAGGATCACCGCCAGCGAGGCAGGCGCGCGCTCCGAGGCGTCGGCCGGGACGAGAGGGTCGGCTTCAGCCACGATGGTCAGCCATGGATGGCGGCGGCGATGATGTTGGAGATGCCCAGGGCCACCGCACCCGCCAGCAAGGCGACCGCCATGTTGCGGCGCTCGATGATCTCGCGCCACAGTTCGCCGGGGGTCAGCTTGTCGACCAGCACGAAGCTGATCACGAAGATCACGATGCCGAGTGCGGCATAGAGCAGGGTGGCGAGGAAGACCGAGAGTGTCAGCATGGGCCGTCTCCTTGTAGGTTACTTGTGCGTCGGGCCATAGGAGCCGCCCGCGTGCATGGGCCGCTCCTCGTCGGAGAAAGGCGACCAGGCATAGTAGGATGCGCTCAGGCAACCGGCCATGACCATCGCGATCCACAGGAGGAACAGGACGAGGCGCGGCGTCATCCGGCGTTCTCCTCGCGATAGCGGCGCCACACCGCGACGCAGGGGAACGCGAAAAGCAGCACCGCCGCCGTCCACCAGTTGCCCCAGGGCAGCGCGCCCGTCTCCGCCTCGATCGAGACGGAGACCGTCTCGGGCAGCGAGGACCATCCCGAGGTATTCGGCGGCGGGTCGCTTGGCCAGCCGTGGGCGGCGGCATCGACATAGAGGTCGTACGTGCCGCGCCGGACCTTGCCCAGCAGGGTCGAACCCTTGCGGCTGCCCTCGGTCCAGGACCCGTCGCTGTCGTAGCCGGAATAGTGCTCGACGATACCATAGCCGTCGATCGACTGGCCGGTGGCACGGTCGACGAGGCTGTAGTCGAGATCGACCCAGCGGTTGTCGAAATCGCTGCCGCGCGCGGTGACGGTGACGAACTGCCATGGGCGGCGGACGGTAAGGGTGCCGATCTTCACGCCCTCGCGCGTGGCGGCGAAGGGCGCATCGACGCTGCCGGAGGCGCGCTCCACCGGGCCGGAGATCAGCACCATCGCCAGCAGCAGCGCGATGAGAGCTGCGCAAGCGAGGCCAAACATCGTCGGCAGGTCGTCGAAGATGCCGGGCGACGGCACGGGACTACGGACGGCGCGCTTTGCTTTCAGAGGAACGAGGCCGAATGCCTCGGCGACGGTGCCGTCTTCCAGCGGGACAAGCTGGGTCCAGTTGACCTCCCCGCCACCGCCTTCGCGCGACAGCACGGTGTCGCCGCGTTCGTAGAGGGCCGCTTCCACAGTGTCGCCTGCACGCACGCGCCAGTAGAACTCGCCGAGCACGGCAGTGGTTTCGCTGGTCGATGCCTCGCCGTCGCGCGTGTAGCGTTCGCCGCGCCAGGTCACGGTGTCGTCGTCGCCTTCGGGCAGGTCGAGCAGCATAGTGCCGAACTGCCATTCGCGATCGCTCAGGACCAGCCAGCGATAGCCCGCGTAAGGGTTGAAAAGAAGGTACTCTTCCCAGGTATAACCCGAATCCCGCCGCCGCAGCGCGCCGACGGCCTCCCATTCGACGTCGAACAGGGTGCCGCGCCTGCCGGGCGACAGGCGGAAGCCTCGGGCGGCCTTGTCATGCGCCTCGATGAGCGCGACTTCGGGGCGGGCGATGTCGAGCAGCGAGCCGCAATAGCTGCAGGCGAGGTTGACGCTGAGCCCCGCCGCGCGCACTTCCAGCGTGCCGCCGCAGTTCGGACAGGCGACCGTGCGCACGGCGGTCATCGCATCAGCTCGCGCGGGATGGTCCACCCGTCGATCGCACGCAGGTTGGAGGGCGCGAGCGAGGCGAGGTCGCTGTAATAGCCCAGCCAGACCGATGCCTCCCGCGCATCGCGCTGCAGGCTTACCGCTTCACGGTTGGGGCCGCGAAAGTCGATGCTGGTCATCGTGCGACCCGGAAGCGTCGGGAACGGCAGGTCCCCCTCGCTGCCGAGGCATTCGGCCTCCTTGCCGTCGATCGCGAGGAGGGTGACGCCTTCCACCATGAGACGGGCACCGACCACGATTTCCCCGCCTGCTGCGAAGTCCTGGATCATCGGCTGTTCGAGGAGGTCGGCGCGCGCGGCGGTCAGCATGAACGCCCCCATCGCCTCGCCCAGCCAGCGCTCGGTGCCGTCGCCGCCATCGAGCAGCCACTCGTTCCACGAACCATCCGCCCAGCCCCAGCGGACCCGGCCGACGACGGTGAGTACAAGCCCCTCGACGCGCAGGCTGGTGCCCAGCTGGATCGGCGAGACGTCGGGCGACAGGACCGCGACCTTGCCGATGTCCTGCACCTCCACCCCGTCGCGCAGGAGCAGCGACCGGCAATAGGCGCAGGTCGAATAGGGCAGGGCAGCGCTGCGCACAGGCAGGGCCGCGCCGCATGAAGGACAGTTGCTCACGTCTCCCCCCGAAGACGCGTCAGCGGATGCGCGAGAGAAGCTCGGCCTTCTTGGCGTCGAACTCCTCCTGGCTGAGCGCGCCCAGGGTCACCAGCTTGTGCAGTTTTTCGATGGTGGCGATGGGGTCCTCGGCGGGAGCGGCGGCGGCCGTAGCCTGCGTGCCGAGGCCCTGCGCCATGGCGCCGCCGAGCGCCGTCGCTGCGGCCACGCCCGCGCCGATCCCGGCCACCGATCCGCCTTCCTGCCCGGCTGCGGCCTCGATGGCCTCCGCCGCCTGGAAGCGGGTGTAGTTGCCGAGGTCGCCCAGCACGCGCATCGAGGAGCCCTTGTCGAGATGGGCCTGCACTTCCTCCGGAAGCGAGATGCTCTCGACGTAGAAGGAGAGGCAGGTCAGGCCCCACTGCGCGAAGGCCTTGTCGACTTCCACGCGGATGCGTTCGGAGAGCGCCTGCTGGTTGGCCGCGAGATCGAGGAACGGCACCCCGCCGCCGCCGAGCGCGGTGGCGATCGCGGTCTGGATCGCGGCGCGCAGTTGCGGCTCGAGAGACGCAGTGCTGACGCCGTCGAGCGTGCCGAGGATCCGGTCCACGAACGGCTCGACCGCGGCGATGCGGAACGAATAGGAGCCGAAGGCGCGCAGGCGCAGCGGGCCGAATTCGGCGTCGCGTACCGTCACCGGCTGGCCGGTGCCCCACTTCAGGCCCTGTTGCTCATTGAACGACAGGAACACGACGTCCGACTTGAACGGCGAGCGAAAGCCCTTGTCCCAGTGCATCAGGCTGGTGAGCACCGGCAGGTTCGCGGTATCGAGCCGGTGCAGGCCGGATTCGAAGGTATCCGCCAGATTGCCTTCGTTGACGAACAGCGCCATCTGGCCTTCGCGCACGGTCAACTGGGCGCCGTTCTGGATTTCGCGATCCTCGAACGGAACGCGCCAGGCAAGGTCGCCGGGCCGCTCCAGCCAGTCGATGACATCGACGAACTGCTTCTTCAGAAAACCGAACATTGGATCGCCCACTTCCGCCAGATGCCCGCAGCGTATCCGCAGTTCGTCGGGATGAAAAGGGAAATGGAAACAGGGATATCAGCCTGCCGGGTCAGAGGATCGGACGGAGAAAATCGGCGATCGCGGCGGACCACTGCCCGGGCTGCTGATCGACGATGTCGATGCCGCCGCCCTGCAGTTCCACCAGCTTGAAATCCGGGCGCATTTCCTTGGCTTTCAGGGCCGACTGGTAGAGCATGTCGCCGGTGTTGGTCAGAAGCAGCGTGGGCTGGCTGATCTTCATCAACGGTCCCTCCTGCCGGTAGGTCAGGCCCGCATTGTGGCCGTACCAGTAGGCACCGCGCTGGAAGGCGAGCATGGCCTGCACGACATAGTCGCTGATGCGCTCGGGGCTGATCGTGCCCATCGCATAGCGCTCGCGCGCCTCGGCCAACTGGTTCATGTGGGCGGCATGCGGCAGTGCCCGGAACGCGCGCTCGCGTCCGCCGATGTCGGCGATCAGGGCGGCCCGCTGCTCCTCGGGAATGAAGAGGGGGCCGCAGATGACGTTGGCGATGACACGGTCGGGGAACCGGACCGCGACTTCGTTGGTCACCAGTGCCCCGGTATGATGGCCGACGACCGCCGCCCGCCGGATGCCGAGCGCGTCGAGCACGGCCGGCACCACCATGGCATAGTCGCTGACAGCAGGTTCGAACGGCGGTTTGTCGGACAGGCCGAAACCGGGCAGGTCGATGGCGATCGGACGGAAGCCGTGGGCCACCAGCGGGGCGAAGACACGATCGAACTGGTTGGCGGTCATTACGGCCTGATGCAGCAGGACCAGCGGCCGTCCTTTTACCGCGTCGAGGTAGTGAATCTGGCCATAGGGTCCATCGGCATAGGCGCGGCGCATCTTCACCTCGCCGGTAGCGGTAGCGGGAGCGAGAGGCGCGGGCGCCTTGTCCGCCGCTGCCGCCGGGCCGGTCGCCAGCGAGGTGGCGACCACGCCTGCGCCCAATACTTGCCCCAATACCTGCATCGCCCGGCGACGTTCCAGAAACTCGTCCATGCAGCCCTTTCGATAAATCCGTACTGGTCACTGCAGAGTGCAGTTCCTGCGCCCGGAGCCCACATGTCATGCGGAGTTTGACCGCTCCTCGGCGACGGATGAGTGGCAGGGATGCACCTGCAAGCGGCGATTATTGGGAGATGTCCATATGTATTTACCCTAGGTAAACCATGTTTCACTAGGCGAGGATGATGATTCACGAGTCGTATCGTCGCAGCAGGTGGTATCCGGGGGAGGTGCTCGGCACTGCGCTCGCGTATTTCGCCTGTGCGTCGCTGGCGCTCGTGCTGACCCGTTTCGACGGCGGCATCGCGGTAGTGTGGCTGGCGGGGGCGGTGCTGTTCGCCCGGCTCCATGTCACGCCGCGCCGACGCTGGGCACCGGTGGTGCTGGCCTGTACTCCGCTGGCGATCTGCTCCTCGCAGCTGTTCGGATTCAAGGGCCTGACCGGGGTTGGCCTGCCGCTGCTCTGCATTATAGAGGCGGTCGGTGCGGCATGGCTGATGCGCAGGGTGTTCCCCCGGTTCGGCCGTTTCCAGTCGGTGGCGGAAGTCACAGCGTTCCTGGTCGTCTGCGGCGTCATGGTGCCTGCGGTGACGGCGCTGTTCGCGGCGGTCATGACCACGGCGGTGCGTAACATCGGCTTCTGGTCGGCCTGGCGGGACTGGTACGCCGGACATGCGCTTGGTTTCATCGTGTTCGCGCCGCCGCTGCTGTTGTTCCTGCGCGGCGACGTCGCACACTGGACACGCACCGCCGGGACGCGCGTGCGCAAGGGGACATTCGGGCTGCTGGGGCTCGTGCTGCTCGCGTCGCTGGCGACATTCGGCCAAAGCAAAATTCCGCTCGTCGTCGTTCCGTTCCTGCCGATGATCGCCGCGACGTTCAGGCTGGGCCGGTTCGGTGCGGTTTCGTCCATCGTCATCCTGATCTCGGTTGGTCTCGGCTGTTCGCTGGCGGGGATCGGGCCGACGGCGCTGCTGACCGGCGGAATGGCGCTCAAGCTGCAGGTGCTGCAGATCTATTTCGCCTCGATCGTGATGCTGCTGCTGCCGCTCGCGGCGGAACTCTACGCGCGGCGGCGCATCGTCGAGCGTCTTCACGCGGCCGAAGCGCTGCACCGGCTCGTCCTCGACCGCATGAGCGACGTGGTGCTGCGCGCCGGCATCGACGGCACGGTGCGTTATGCCTCCCCCTCGGTCGAGCGCGTTACCGGCTATCCGGCGGCCGAACTCGGGGGGCGGCCGCTGTTCAACCTCATCGTGCCGGACGACCTGCCGATGGTCCTCGACACGCGGCGCGTGGTGCTGGCGGCGCCGGAGGACAGCGCCATCATCGAATATCGCGTCATCCAGAAGAGCGGCGCGATCATATGGGTGGAGAGCCACGTGCGCGCGATGGTCGATGCGGACGGCAACATATCAGGCACCGTCAGCATCATCCGCGAGGTTACCGAACGCCGCCATATCGTCGAGGATCTCAAGAACAAGGCGATGACCGACCCGCTGACCGGCGCCTGCAACCGCCGCGCGTTCGACGATGCGCTGGGTGCGCTGGTTTCGTCGCCGCCGATCGGCGCCGAGCCGGGTTGTCTCGCGGTTTTCGACCTCGACCACTTCAAGCGGATCAACGACGAATACGGCCATGCCGCCGGTGACGCGGTGCTGGTGCGCTTCGTGGCCATCGTCCGGGCGGCGGTGCGCGAAGGGGATCTCGTCGCGCGGCTCGGCGGCGAGGAATTCGCCGTATTGCTAGCCGGCCTGTCGGTGGAGCACGCGCAACTGGTGTGCGAGCGCATCCGCACCCGCCTCGGCACGGTCGGCGTGGAAACGGCGTCGGGAAGCGTCATTGCCGCGACCGTTAGCGTCGGCATCGCACCGCTGTCCGTGGACAGCGACCCGGAGCGGATCGTGGCGGCCGCCGACGCGGCGCTCTACCGGGCGAAGCGGAGCGGGCGCAACCAGTCGGCCGCAGCCTGAGGATCAGCGCGGGACGGGCGCTTCCCGGTGTGCAATCCGCAAAACACCATAGCCCAGCAGGCCGGAAAACAGCGATCCGGTGAGGATGCCGAGCTTCGCCTCCGATTGTAGCGCGGCTGCGTCCGGAAAGGCGAGCAGCGCGATGAACAGGCTCATGGTGAAGCCGATGCCGCACAGCAGGGCCACGCCCAGCATCTGCAGGCGGCCCGCATGGGCCGGAGCGTCGGCCAGGCCGAGGCGCACGGCGATCATCGAGAAGCCGAACACGCCCACCGGCTTGCCGATTAGCAGGCCTGCCGCGACGCCCAGCGTGACCGGTGCGGTGAGTGCCGCAGCCGGAAGGCTAAGCACCGGCACGCCCGCATTGGCGAGCGCGAAGAGCGGCACGATCAGGAAGCCCACCGGCACATGCAGCGCATGTTCGAGCCGGTGCAGCGGGCTGGCCGCATCGCCGTCCGGATGGCTCGGCGTCACGTCCATCGGGATCGTCAGGGCCAGCGCGACGCCTGCCAGTGTGGCATGGATGCCCGAGCGATAGGTCAGCACCCAGAGCACCGCGCCCAGCGCCATGTAGAGCGAGAGGCTCCGCACACCCATCCGGTTCATCGCGATCAGCACGCCCAGCACGAGCGCTGCCCCGGCAAGGTCGGGCAGCGAGATCGATGCGGTGTAGAACAGCGCGATGATGATCACCGCGCCAAGGTCGTCGATGATCGCCAGCGCGGCCAGGAACACCCGCAGCGAGGCGGGCACCCGCTTGCCCAGCAGCGAGATCACGCCCAGCGCGAAGGCGATGTCGGTGGCGGCGGGAATGGCCCAGCCCTTCGCCGTGTCGCCGGTGTTGAAGGCGTAGAACAGCAGCGCGGGCGCCGCCATGCCGCCCAGCGCGGCGATGCCGGGCAGCACCCGGCGCGACCACGACGAGAGCTGGCCGTCGAGCATCTCGCGCTTGATCTCCAGCCCGACCAGCAGGAAGAAGATCGCCATCAGCCCGTCATTGATCCAGTGCGCCAGCGATAGCGGGCCGAGGCCAAGGTGGAGCACGTGCTCGTACCCGTGCGCCAGCGGCGAATTGGCGAGGACCAGGGCGATCGCGGCCATCGCCATCAGGAACAGGCCGGCGGATGACTGGCCGTCGAGAAACTGGCGAAGGGCGCTGGGGGTCTTGAGGCGGGAGAGGACCATGCGGGGCTCCGGGCTTGGGGGCAAGTGCACCGGCGGCCCGACCGGCACTGCGAAACCTGCTTGCCGGGATCGGCGAGCACCCGCCGGTAGCTATTGCAGCCTTGGCGCGGTGCCGCAACCGGAACCGGGCATAGGAATGCTACGGCTCCGCACCCGATCCCGTCATTCCCGCGAAGGCGGGAACCCATCTGATGCCGGTGCACCCTGCGATGTCGGGAGATGGGTCCCCGCTTTTGCGGGGATGACGGCGATGGAATGGCGGATAATGGTGCTTCAGGCGCGCGGGGGCGGCTCTACCAGCCTGATCCGCACCGCCAGCCCCGGCGCGGCGTCGCGCAAGTCCACCGTGCCGCCGTGGAGGTGCGCCACCGCCTGCACCAGCGAGAGGCCGAGGCCCGCGCCCCAGCCGCCGCGCGCTTCGTCCAGCCGGGTGAACCGGCGCAGCGCCTGTTCGCGGCGCTCGGGCGCAATGCCGGGGCCTTCGTCGGCCACGACGACCGCCGCGCCGTCCGCCTCTGGCACCAGAGACAGGGTGATGGTGCCAGCCCCGTACTTGAGTGTATTGTCGACGAGATTGCCCAGCGCCTGATCGAGCAACTGGCGATGGACCCGCATGTGCAGCGCGGCCGGGGCGACGACCACGATCGCGCGGCCCTGATCCTCGACCATGGGCGCATAGATTTCCGCCACCGTCTCCAGCAGTTCGGACAAGTCGGCGTCGGCCAGGCTCTCGCGGCCCATGCCCGCTTCGGCGCGGGTGATCGACAGGGCGGTCTCGACGATCGCCATCAGGCGTTCGCTTTCGGTCAGGGCCTGATCGACGAAGGGCTGGGCGAGGGGGTCCTCGACGTGCTGCGCCGCCCGGTCGAGCGCGGCGCGCATCCGCGTCAGGGGTGATTTCAGGTCGTGGGCGAGGGCGTCGGTGGCCAGCTTCAGTTCGTCATTGAGCGCGGCCATGCGGTCGAGCGCCTGGTTCACCTCGCTGCCTAGCAGTGCGAAGGCGTCGCCGGTGTCGTCTGCCGGTACACGGCGGGAGAGGCGACCTTCGCGCACGTCGCGCAAGGTGGCGACGCTTGCCCGCAGACGGTTGAGGATCAGCCGCGTCGAGACGTAGGCGGCGAAGGCCGCGAAAACCACGGAGAGCGCCAACGCGATCATCGAGGTGCGTTCGAGCAGGGCCAGCACCTGCCGTTCCGTCTCCACCACCGTTCCGGTGACTAGCATCGAACCGTCCCGCAGGCGGACCGACTGGATCAGCATCGCCTCCGGCGCGGTATGGCCGGAGCGCGGCAGCTTCTCCAGCGCATAAGGCGCGCCGGGTGTGAGGTCGGGCGGCAAGCTATCGAGATTGCCGGTCAAGCGAGTGCCGTCCGGGTTGGCGAGGAAGAGCACACTCGCCCGCTCGATCCGGCGCGAAACCTTGGCGTCGATGGCGCGGGAGATCGCCGGCTCGCCGCCCTCGTTATAGGCGTCGAGCAGGTCGTCGCGCAGGGTCACGGCGACGGCCACGGCGTCCGCATGGCTCTGGGATCGCAGCAGCAGCGCCGGGCCGAGCAACAGTACCGCAGCCGCGACGATCTGGAACAGGAAGACGAGCGCGGCGAAGCGGAACGTGGTCGAGTGCCAGATTTTCACGGTTCGGCGCCGATGCGATAGCCCGCGCCGCGCACGGTATGGAGCAGGCGGCGCGCCTCGCCCTCGTCGATCTTCTTGCGCAGGCGGCTGAGGTGAACGTCGACGACATTGGTGCCGGGGTCGAAGTGGTAATCCCACACGCCTTCGAGCAGCATCGTGCGGGTCACCACCTGATCGGCATGGCGCAGCAGGAATTCGAGCAGTCGGAATTCGCGCGGCTGCAGTTCGATGACTCGCTCGCCCCGGCGCACGCGGCGGGCAAGGAGGTCCATTTCCAGATCGTCGCAGCGCAGCACCGTTTCCGCCACGGCGGCAGGTGCGCCGCGGCGGATCAGCAGCCGGATGCGGGCGAGCAGTTCGGCGAAGGCGAAGGGCTTGACCAGATAGTCGTCGCAGCCGTTGGTCAGTCCCTTGATCCGGTCTTCCGGCGATCCGAGCGCGGAGAGGATGATCACCGGCGTCTCCAGCCCGGCGCCGCGCAGGGCTGCCAGCACCGCCATCCCGTCCAGCCCCGGCAGCATCCGGTCGAGCACGATGCATGCATATCCGCCGTCCGTGCCCAGAAACAGGCCGTCGCGCCCGTTGGCGGCGCGGTCTACCGTGAAGCCCGCCTCGTCGAGGCCCTTGGCGATGAAGTCGGCGGTGTCGGCATCGTCCTCGACGAGCAGGATCTTCTGGCTCAACGCGCCTTCCTCACACTTGCGGTCCTTCCATTGTGAGCCGTGTGGCCCTCCGGCGCGATGGGGAGCGGATTAACTTTCGCTCATGTTCCCTCCAGCCGGGGGAGGCTCCGCGCATCGTATGCACCTTGGGCGCGCCACGACAAGAGTTGAGACCACATGGATACCGACACTGCCATCCTCGACGAGCGGACCTGCCGCCTGATCTGCCCGATCGCCTCGGGCATGGTCGGGGTGTGCATGACCGGCATCGGGCTACTGCGCGTGGCGGTGTCGGTGCGAGGACATGAGACGATCGCCGACGATCTGCTCTCGGTCGATGCGCTGCTGTTCCTGCTGGCGACGCTGGCCTCTTACTTCGCGCTGAGGGTGCAGTCCTCCACGCGGCTGCACGGACTGGAGCGGGTGGCGGATGCGGCGTTCATCCTGGCGATGTCGCTGCTGACGGTGGCGTGCTTCGTGATCACGTATTCGCTCGGGGGCTAGGCTTTTCCTGATTTCACCCCCTCCGCTCATGCTGAGCTTGCCGAAGCATGGGAGGCGCAGCGCCACGTCTCGGGGCCTTCGACAAGCTCAGGCTGAGCGGGATGGGGAGGGTGACGCGGCAGCCAGATTGCCGATTGTTCATGTTGTGGCGAGCCTCCGGCAATCCGGCCGAGCGCACAAACGGCACCATGTTGCTGAGAACCGCCCTTTTTCTCTCGCTCCTCGCCGTGCCGCTCGGTGCGCGCGCGGCTACGCCCGTCGAGGGCGTCTGGCTCAACCCATCCGGTAGCGTCGCCGTGCGTACCGGTTCCTGCGGGCCAGGCCTGTGCGGACGCGTGGTCTGGGCCAGCGGCCAGGCGAAGGCCGACGCGCAGGACAGCGGGATCGCGTCGCTGATCGGCACCGAGCTGCTGCAGGACTACCGCCCCGAGGGCCGCATATGGCGTGGCACCGTCTTCGTTCCCGACATGGGGCGCCGCTTCGATTCCCGGATCGAGCCTCTCTCGGCCGACCGGCTGAAGATCAGCGGGTGCATCCTTGGCGGCTTTTTCTGCCGCTCTCAGGTATGGACCCGCATCGCGCAGGTGCCGGCATGACCGCACTGCTTGCTTTCCTCTCGCGCTATCGAAAGCTGGTGGAGGCGGGCGCGGTGCTGGCGGTGATCGCCCTCGGCTTCGTCGCGCTCAATACGCTGACGCACGAAATCCGCTACTCGCAGGTGCGCGCGGCCGTCCATGCGCTTGACGCCGGCCAGATCGCGCTGAGTCTCATGCTGACCGCCGCCAGCTATTTCGCGCTGACGTTCTACGATTTCCTAGCGCTCAGGACGATCGGGCACCCGCTGCCGTGGCGCACTGCCGCGCTGGCGTCGTTCACCAGCTATACGCTCAGCCACAACCTCGGGCTTTCGCTGCTGACCGGCGGGTCGGCGCGCTATCGCATCTACGTTGGTGCCGGGCTCGACGGGCCGGAGGTCGCCAAAGTGGTGATGCTGGCGGCCGGCAACTTCTGGGCGGGCGTGCTGGCCGTCGCGGGTGCGGCGATGCTGGTCCGTGACGGCGGCCTTGACTTCGGCGCGGTGACGCTGACGCCGCAGGCGGCGCATGCGCTCGGCGCGGCGATGCTGGCTCTGCTGGGCGCGCTGGGCTTCGCGGCTGCGCGGGCGAAGCAGTTGAGGCTGCCGGGAATCCGCCTGCCGCTGCCTTCCGCGCGTGAGATCGCGGCGCAAGTCGGCGTCAGTGTCGCCGACATCGCCTGCGCGGGCGCGGCGCTTTTCGTACTGCTGCCGGGCGCCGACCCGGCGCAGCTTCCGGTGTTCGTCCTGGCCTATGCATTGGGCATCGTCGTGGCGCTGGTGACGCATGTGCCGGGCGGCCTCGGCGTGTTCGAGGCGGTGGTCCTCGCCGTGGCGCCGGGGGACCGGGCGCACCTTTTCGCGGGGCTGATCGTCTATCGGCTCGTCTATTATCTCCTCCCGCTGGCACTGGCGGCGTTGCTGCTGGCCTGGCGCGAGGGTGCCCGCAGCCGCCGCGTGGCGCGCCTTGTCGGCGGGGTGCAGAGCGTCGCCACCGGCCTTTCGCCGCTGCTGCTGGCAAGCGCGACGTTCCTTGGCGGCGGCATGCTGTTGCTGTCGGGCTCGCTGCCTGCCGTCCACGCACGCATGGGACTGCTGGCCGACGTCATGCCGCTGCCCGTCATCGAGGCGAGCCATATCGCCGCCAGCCTCGTCGGCACCGCGCTGCTGCTGCTGGCGCCGGGACTCTACCGCCGGCTCGACGGCGCTTGCCTTGCCGCGCGGCTGCTGCTGATGGCGGGCGCGGTATTCTCGCTGGCCAAGGGCATCGACTATGAGGAGGCGCTGGCCTGCCTTGCGCTGGCCGCGCTGCTGCAAATGACGCGCCGGGCCTTCTACCGCCGCACCGCGCTGACCGAGACGCCACTCACCGCGGGCTGGATAGCGGCGGTGGTGATGGCGGCGGGACTGGCGCTTTGGGCGGGCCTCTTCGCCTATCGCCATGTACCCTACAACGACGACCTGTGGTGGAAGTTCGCCCTGCGTGCCGATGCCCCGCGTTACTTGCGCGCGGCGCTGGCCTCGTCGGTGTTGCTGGCGGGGTTCGCGGTCTGGAGGCTTTGCGCGCCCGGCAGCGCGCGCGGCGACGCGCAGGTGATGGAGGATGCCCCGGCGATCCGCGCGATCCTCGCCACCAGTCCGCGCACCGAGGCGATGCTGGCGCTGACCGGAGACAAGCGGTTCCTCGTCTCGCAGGCGGGCGACGCCTTCGTCATGTACCAGATCAAGGGTTCCAGCTGGGTCGTCATGGGTGATCCGGTCGGCAACGAGGGATCGTGGGGCGAACTCCTCTGGACCCTGCGCGACATGTCGCACCGCAGGCAGGGACGGCTGGTGCTCTACGAGATTTCGCCCGCCACGCTCGACCTTGCCATCGGCATGGGCCTGCAGATCGTGAAGTATGGGGAGGAGGCGGTGGTCGATCTCACCACGTTCGAGCTGGAAACTCCCCAGCTGCGTTCGGTACGCAAGTCGGAGCGCACCGCCGCTCGCGCCGGCGCCCGGCTGCGGGTGGTGCCGGCGGGGGGGGGGG
>NZ_ALVC01000502.1:0-5319 GCF_000293195.2 Sphingomonas sp. LH128 | reverse complement strand
GTCAACGAGGCGCTGGCGGAGGCGCTTTCAGAGGCGGAGGCTTTGCTGGTCGCCCGGCTGGGTGCTGTGAAGCTCGCTGACCTGGGCCGAACCTTTGATGCGCGCAGCGCTTCCGAGATGGTGAGTGCACATTCAGCCTGATCGGCCTTTCTTCCAACCCTGCATGCGCCGCCAGCCGCAAGACAGGCCTCAATGTCGCTTATGGTCTCGCTCGTCGCTTCCTGCGGTACGGTGTAGATGTACACGAAGCGTAGAACGCATCCCCGGATCATGGCCCGGATAAGCGGCAACCGACGGCCTGTCCCGTCGAATGACGGGACAGGCCGTGCTGGTGATCAGAACGTGTAGCGTGCGCCGATCTTGAACGTGCGTGGTTCGATCACGCGGCTGAGACGTCCCTCGACCGGGCCATTGGTGTCGAACGCCGGGATGTAGGACTCGTAGTAGTACGCGATGTCCTTGTCGTGGCTGTCGAAGATGTTCAGCACTTCGCCGTAGATCTCGATCTTGCGGCCCTTCCATGCGGCGCGGGCTTTTACGATCGTGCTGCCTTTGTCGCGCAGCGAGTTGTCCTCGATCAGCGGGTAGGGGCCGAGATGCCGGACGCGCACGCTCGCCTCCCACGGATCGAGCACGATCGCCGCGCCGGCGGAGACCGCGTTCTCGACCGCGTTGGGAATGCGATCTCCGTTGTCGTAGCGCGAGTGGCTGGCGACATAGCTGCCATCGAGCGCCAGCCACGGCAGCGGGCGCCAGAACCCGACCACCTCGTAGCCATGACGCTTGCTGGCGCCGGTCGGCTCCACCGCGTTGGAATCGCCGACGAAGCGCAGTTCGCTGCCCACGTCGAGCCACCAGTACGTCGCGGTCAGTGAGACGGTGCCCAGTTGCAGGCGCCCGCCCAGTTCCTTGCCGGTGCCGCGCACCAGAACGGGCACGGGCGATTCCACGTTCACCGCACCGCGCACGTCGTTGGAATGGAAGCCGCGGCCCCAGTTGGCATAGACTTCGAACTGCGGGACGATCTCATAGGCTGCCGATACCTTGGGTGAGACGATCGAATCGTGTCCGCTGCCGGTTCCCAGTTCGGTCGCCATGGCGTCGCGCGCGCGAACGGCGTAGTGGTAGTAATCGCCTCGCAGGCCTCCGGTTAGCCTGAGGCCGGGCACCGGCTTCCAGGTCGCTTCGCCAAAGAGCGCGCCGGACAGTTCCTCGACGTGGTATCGACCCAGCGAGGACAAAAAGGCGCGGGTCTCGGTGCGATTCACCCCGACGTTGCCGATGTGATCGTAGCGGTTTTCAGTGCCCATGCTCAGTTGCAGCGTCGAGCCCACAGCCCATTGCTTGCGCGCGGTGATACCCACGACCCAGCGCTTGTCGAACTGGTCGATCTGCGCGCTGGTGCCGTCCGGATCGGCATAAGTTGGGTTCGAATACATGTTCCAGTCGTAGTACTGGGCATAGACATTAGCGCTCCAGTTCGGCTGTCGCACCGCGACGTTGCCGACGAAGCGCGTTGTGCGGCCACGCGCCGAAGGATCGGGGGAGCAGAATTCGTCAGGGCACAGCGCACTGCCGATGATCCGCTCGGGGATCTGCTCGGTCGGCCGCCAAGTGGCGTGGTAGGCGTGGAGCGATGCTTCGACGGTGCCTTCGCCAGCGGACGCGATGTACTTCGCAAAGCCGGAGTAATGCCGCAGATGCTCGGCCTCCTGCCAGGGACCATCATAGCGCTTGGCCTGCCCCACCAGCGTGAGACTGCCACCCGCCACATCCTTGATGGTGCCACCGGCGGCCAGCCGCCCCGACTTGTACGATCCCCCCTCTACCGAGATCCACGGGCGGTCGAACCCATCGATGGTCGTCATGTAGGCCGCGCCGGCCAGTGCGAAGTCGCCGCCATCTGCGCGGTACGGCCCCTTGCGGAAATCTTCGCGGGCGACGATCTCGGGGATCAGGCCGTTGAGATCGAGATAGCCTTGGCCATGCCCGTGGCTGCGCAGGTTCATCTGCACGCCATCTATATAAGTCGTGAAGTCGGTGCCGTGATCGAGGTTGAAGCCGCGCAGGAAGTACTGGTTGGCCTTGCCGCTGCCCGAATGCTGCGCCGCTACCATGCCGGGCACCGCCTCAAGCAGTTCGGCGACCCGCAGAAGCGGACGGACCAGCAGGTCGGAACCGCCGACGCTGCCCTCGCTGGCGGCATGGGCGGTGCCGATCTTGGCCTCGCCGCGTCCGAACACCACGATTTCGCCGGAACCGCCATCCGCGCCGCCGGCGGGTGCCTCTTCGGCGCAGGCGGGCATCGTCGCCAGCGCCATTGCGGTACCTGCCACGATGCGCACCAGCGCAGCGCTTTTCATCAAATTCATCATCATTCCCCCCGACGCCTGCGACTGGGTGGGAGGCTTGCCGCCATCAAGACGGTCGACGCGCGCCGGCGGTCGGACGCCGCGGGCGACCGTCTGCGCGAACCGATGCGGCCTCCACCGCTGGTTCGTCGCTCGAACGGAATGATTCCGGGCCTTGGCCACCCCCTGGACCACGGCATGAGCGACCAGACGCAGGCAGGTCTCCTGGCTCACGGGTCAATGCGACGATGCAAGGCCTTCCCAGGCCTCGCATGTTGCAGCGTCCGGCCCAGTGACTGGCGGCAGGAACCTTTGTCCCACCGCACATATGCATCGCGCTCACCGCTTACAGTTGCAGGGACAGCCTCGGATTCGAAGGGCATGCCTTCTCACCGTGTTCCCTTTTAAGCCTCTTTCGAGGCACCAGCGCGATCTTGTCTGCACCAATGAAGGGCAGATATGGCGCGCTATCTCAAACGGTTTCACGGCACAAGCCTGTCTGTATGGCGTCCAGGTACGGCCTGTATCCTGAACTCCCGACTAGCGATGCCAGGGCTGACGGGCCGCTCCGGGGAGCAAAATTTGCTTCCGAGCGCCTGGCAAGGGTCGGCGACGGCCGGATCGATTGTCGAATTGCGTGAAATTTCGGTCATCGCTGTGCTAAAGTCGCCTCCGTGCCATGCATCGCAGCCGATCGCAGAACTCTGGTCGCCAAGACGTCGTTGCGCTGCTATCGCCTTTCATCCTGCACCCTGAAACGGGTTCTGCGGCCTTGCGTGCTACGTTCACTCGCGAGGATAGGTTTCTCGGACTTAGCTTAAGGTACTTAAAAGATGACATTCGACAGGGGAAATCGCGGCCAAGGTCGCGACCGGTTCGGCGGCGGCGATGATCGTTGGGGCGGCGGCAACGATCGCTTTGGCGGTGGTGACCGCTTCGGTGGCGGCCAGCGTGGCGGCTTCGGCGGATCGCGAGGCGGCGGTTTTGGCGGTGGCGGTGGCGGTTCGCGCGGCGGCCCGGGCCAGGTTGTCGGTCAGGGCCGTGGGACGGTCAAGTTCTTCAACCCCGACAAGGGTTTCGGCTTCATCCAGCTTGAAGGCGGCGGCGACGATGCATTCGTGCACATCAGCGCCGTGCAGTCCGCCGGCCTCGAAACGCTGGCGGAAGGTCAGCAGCTGGAATTCCAGCTGGTCGAGCGAGGCGGCAAGATTTCCGCTTCCGAACTGACCATCGTGGGAGAGGTCATCGTTGCCGAACGTCGCGAGCGAAGTGCCGCACCTGTTCAGAATCAGTCCACTGGCGAGAAGGCCACCGGCACCGTCAAGTTCTTCAATAGCATGAAGGGCTTCGGCTTCATCGTCCGCGATGACGGCCAGCCCGATGCGTTCGTGCATATCAGCGCCGTCGAGCGCTCCGGTCTGCATGGCCTTTCGGAAGGCGATCAACTCGAATTCGAAATCGAGATCGATCGCCGGGGCAAGGCGTCGGCCGTGAATCTGGTCCAGCGCTGACTGATCTGGCCATGGCTGCCGCAGGAGGTCATGGCCTCATCTCGGGCTTTCCTCGATCGCATCGCGATCGGCGACGGACATCGAGCGGCTTATGTCGAAGGCCTTGATCAAAGCTGCCTTCGACAGGCCGACTGCGGGACGAGGGACGTGTTTCCTTGATTCGAACGTGCAGCATGCGGGCGGACCAGCTTCCTCCTGGAACCGATGTCCGGCCGCATTGCTTGAACCTTAGACCTGAAGTGGTTCATCCCTGCCTGTAGGCCGCCCTTCACCGGCATCATCAGGCTGATGATCTGAGAACCTAGCCTTGTCCTGGCGTCACCATCGTCATGAAAAGGCCAATAACGACAACGGATTGCATGACTAACGACGATCGCAGCGGCGACAACGACTCTCCTCTTCTCGACCTGGACAAGGGTTCGGTCCAGCGGTTCATCGCGCGCGCCAAAAGCCAGGGCGTCATCACGGTCAAGGAGTTGAATGCCGCGCTGCCGCAGGACCAGATGACCACCGATCAGATTGAGGACATCATGGCCGCGATCTCGGAAATGGGCGTCAAGATCGTCGAGAACGACGATGATGACGATGAGGACGGTGAGCAGGAAGACGGCGTGGAAGCCGTCGATGGCGGCGATGACGATTCCGGTTCGGATACCGGGTTCGACGAAGGCAATTCCCGGCGCCGCCCCGGCGAGACCCGCAAGGCGGACACGCTCGCCCGTTCCGACGACCCGGTGCGCATGTACCTGCAGGAGATGGGCGCCGCCGAGATGCTCAGCCGCGAGGGCGAGGCTGCCATCGCCAAGCGCATCGAAGCCGGCCGCGACATGATGATCATGGGGCTTTGCGAAAGCCCCATGACCTTCCACGCGATCATCGGCTGGTCCGAAGCGCTCAACAACGGCGACATGCAGCTTCGCGAGATTCTCGATCTCGACGCGATGCTCTCCAAGGAGCCGCAGCCCGAAAATCTGGCCGAAAATGGTGAGGGCGATGGCGACGGCGAGATTTCCGCTGCCACCGCTGGGCCTTCCTTCAAGGACGATGACGATTCCGGCGAGGACAACTCGGAGGAAGTCGACGAGGACGGCAATCCGATCCCCAAGCGTCAGGTCGAGGACGATGAAGAGGACAACACCCTCTCCCTCGGTCAGATGGAAGCCGCGCTTACGCCGGAGGCGCTGGAGAAGTTCGCGCTTATCACCGAACTGTTCCGCACCTTCGAGCGCCTGCAGAGCGATCGGCTCGACGCGCTGGCGCTGGGCATCGATTTCCCGGTCGCCAAGGAAGACCAGTACCTGCAACTGCGCGAGGATCTCACCGCGCAGGTGGAATCGGTGCAGTTCCATGCGGCCAAGATCGAGTATCTGGTCGACAACCTCTACACCTTCAACCGCCGCCTGACGACGCTGGGCGGCCAGATGCTGCGTCTGGCCGAGCGTCACAAGGTGAAGCGC